>NZ_JBHTBJ010000014.1:0-188066 GCF_042664765.1 Paractinoplanes rhizophilus
GCGCAACGCCGCGCCGCGCTACGCCGCGCCGCGCCGCGCCGCGCCGCGCCGCGCCGCGCCGCGCCGCGCCGCGCTCTGGTAACCGCGTTCGGCGGGTGCGATTCTGGAGCGCGTGCGGGTGGAATTCGAGGCTGAGCTGTGGCTGTGGGAGGCGCGGCGGGACGACAGCTGGACGTTCGTGAGCCTGCCGATCGACGCGTCGGACGAGATTCGGGAGCTGACCGGCGGGCAGCGGCGCGGCTTCGGGTCGGTGCGGGTCGAGGTGACCGTGGGGCTGACCACGTGGCGTACGTCGATCTTTCCGGACAGCAAGAGTGGCGCCTACGTGCTGCCGGTCAAGAGGGCGGTGCGAAAGGCGCAGTCGATCGAGCCGGGCGACGTGGTCAAACTGGCCGTCGAGCTGGTGTGAAGAACCGGGTCGCGATCGCGGTGTGGATGCTGAAGCCGAGCTCGGTGGGGCCGTAGAGGATCTCCCAGCCGAGGGTCTCGTCGTTCGGCGCCGAGGGCGGGACGGACGGCACGCCGGGGAACAGTCCGAAGACCAGCAGGGTGCCGTCGGGCGCGCTGACGGTGTCGAAATGGCGTACCGCGGCGGGGTCGGTCTCGAGGCCGACCTCCTCGAACAGCTCGCGGGACGCGGCCGCCTGCCAGGACTCGCCGACATCGATGTAGCCGCCGGGCAGCGCGAGCCGGTCCAGGGCGGGCGGGATGCCGCGGCGCACCACCAGCAGGCCGGCGCCGACCGGCTGCACCGCGACCGCGACCGGCTTCGGATTCTGGTATGTCGTCTCGCCGCAGGCGGCGCAGCGGCGCGGCCACGGCTGGCCGGGAGTGAAGCGGGCGCCGCAGAAGGTGCAGTGCGCGAACTTGTCAGGCATGCAGCGGCGAGTTGCAGGCCGCCACGAGCGCCTGGCGGCAGGCCGACATGAGCGGCCGCAGCGCCGCGTCGCGTTGCTGCGCCTCGTACCCGTTGATCGCGCCGCCGGGCGCGTTGGTCTCGGCCAGCGCGAGCACCTGGTCGAGCACGCTGGCCCGGGCGAACAGCCGCCGGGCACGCGGGTCGAAGCCGGCCGGCAGGGTGGCCGTGCTCTCCGGGCGGCGCAGCGCCTGCAGGGCGCCGGCCAGCTCGGGTTTCCACTGCGCCACGTCGAGCTTGGTGAGCTGGGCGGTGGCCTCGCCGAGCGCGGCGGTCAGCTCGGCCTCGGCCTCGGCCGCGCCGATCTGGAAGACCGGTTTGTATTCCGACACCGGGAAGAAGCGCCAGAGCACCGTCTCGAACTCGACGCCCGAGCCGGACGTGTGCCGCCGGAGCTCGGGGACGATGCCGAAGTCGGGGGTCATCACGGCCTCGCCGGCCAGCATGGCGGCGCCGGTGAGCTGGCCGGGGCCGGGCAGGCCGCGGGGGTCGCCGGGCGCCGGCAGCACCAGCCGGATGTCGTCGGGGTGGACCTTGGCGAAGACGGGCAGGGCCTGGGGGAGAGGCACGTCGGTCCACGTGCCGGGCGCGTCGGCGACGAGGTGCTCCTCGTCGGCGGCGATCTCACCGGCCAGCTCGTCGAACGGCACCAAGCCCGCGCGCCAGGCGCGTACCCAGGCCACGAACCGGGTCGAGCGCCGCGCGGTGCGGGTGGCCGCATCTGCAGCGGGGGACATGCGAGCAAGGGTACGTGCCCATCGGGAAGGTTGTCTCGGCCGGAGCGTCAGAAAGGGCGTGTCCCAACGCACGGGTTACGGTGCCTTGCATGTATGGGGAGGACGTGCTCAAGGGTCAGTGGCGCCGCAAGAAGGTGGTCCCCGAGGTGGACGCCGAAGCCGATCTGGTGGTGGAGGACGCCGACTCCGGGTTCTGCGGCGCGGTGGTCGGTTTCGAGCTGGGCGCGGTGGTGCTGGAGGACCGGTTCGGCAAGCGCCGCAACTTCCCGCTGACGCCGGCGGCGTTCCTGCTCGACGGGAAGCCGGTCACGCTGCGGAAGCCGGCCGCCGCGGTGGCCCGGACCACCAAGATCACCGCATCCGGCTCGATTGCCCTCGACGGGGTGAAGGCGCAGGTCGCCAAGGCCAGCCGGATCTGGGTCGAGGGCATCCACGACGCCGCGCTGGTCGAGCGGATCTGGGGCGACGACCTGCGGATCGAGGGCGTGGTGGTGGAGCCGCTGGACGGCATCGACGATCTTCAAGCCGCGGTGCGGGCGTTCCAGCCGTCGAGGGACCGCCGCCTCGGCGTGCTCGTCGACCACCTGGTCCCGGGCTCCAAGGAGAGCCGCATCGTCGCCGCCGTGACAGACCCGAACGTGCTGATCACCGGTCACCCGTACGTCGACATCTGGCAGGCGGTGCGACCCGAGCGGGTGGGCATCAAGAAGTGGCCGGTCATCCCGCCCGGGCGCAACTGGAAGGAGGGCGTCTGCGAGGCGTTCGGCGTGCGCGAGCCGGCCGACATGTGGCGGCGCATCCTGCGCGAGGTGAGCAGCTACAAGGACGTCGAGACGCCGCTGATCAACTCGATGGAACGCCTGATCGACTTCGTCACCGTGGGCTGAGCACCGCGCCCAGCCGCTGCGCGGCCTCGGCCAGCCGGTCCGGCGGATTCGCCGCGTAGCCGAGCACGAGGCCGGGCGGTCCGGGTTCCAGGCGGTGCCAGGAGAGCGGTTGCACACGTACGCCGTTGGCGGCGGCCCGCTCGGCCAGCACCGCGTCGTCGTGGTCGCCGTCCAGCAGGATCAGCAGGTGCAGGCCCGCCGCGACCCCGGTGACCCGCGCGTGCGGCAGGTGCCGGCGTAGCCCGGCGATCAGGGCGTCCCGGCGGCGGCGCTGACGGGAGCGGACCGCCCGCAGGTGCCGTTCGTAGTCCCCGGTCGCGAGCAGCCGGGCCAGCACGAGCTGGGGGATCGCGGGGTTGCCCAGGTCGGTGTCGTGCTTCGCCTCGAGCAGCGCCGGCTGCAGCCGGCGGGGGGCGATCATCCAGCCGAGACGCATGCCGGGCGCGAGGGACTTCGAGACACTTCCGGCGTACGCGACGCGCTCGGGCGCCGATCCTTGCAGGGCCGCGACCGGCGCCCGGTCGTAGCGGTGCTCGGCGTCGTAGTCGTCCTCGACGATCAGCCCGCCCCACTCGAGCAGGGCGCGGCGGCGGGCGGGGCTCAGCACCACCCCGGTCGGGAACTGGTGCGCCGGGGTCAGGACGGCCACCTCCTGGGTGATCCGGTCGACCCGGATGCCCTCCTCGTCGACCGGGACCGGCGCCGGGCGTACGCCCCAATGGGCCATCTGATCCCGGGCCCCGCGCGAACCCGGGTCCTCGACGGCGGCGGCGGTCACGCCGCCGGCTCGCAGCGTCTGCGCCAGCAGCGCCAGGGCCTGCGCCACGCCGCTCACCACCACGATGTCGTCGGCGTCCGCCCGCACCCCGCGGGTGCGCCGCAGCCAGCCGATCAGCTCCGCGCGCAGCCGGGGGGCGCCGCCCGGGTCGCCGTAGCCGAGATCCGCGCCGGTGATCTCGTCGAGCACGGCCTTCTCGGCCCGCAGCCACTGCGCCCGGGGAAACGCCGACAGATCCGGCACGCCCGGGGAGAGGTCGATGCCGTCGGCCGGCGGCAGCGGAAGCCGGAGCTGGTCGAGGGTGCGCCGGCGGTCCGACGAGACATCCGGCTCGCCGGCCAGGGCGGCGACCGTGGTGCCGGCGCCGGTGCGGCCGGTCGCCAGGCCCTCGTCGATCAGCCGCTGATAGGCCTCGACCACCACCCCGCGCGAGATCCTGAGGTCGGCGGCGAGCACCCGGGTCGCGGGCAGGCGGGCGCCGGCCGCCAGGCGACGGGCGGCGATGGCGTCCCGCAGGCCCGCCGTCAGCCAGGCGGTGAGGCCCTTGGCCGGCGCCTGGTCGGCGCGCAGCTGGAGGAAGTCGGAAATTGGTCCTCCTTTTGAGTGCCCGGATTGGCCCTTCAACCGGACCATACCCGCCGGGAGCATACGTGGCGTGAAACCCTTACCGCTCCTGGCCGGCGCCGCCGGCATGGTCTTCGTCGGCGGCAGCGTCGCCGTCTCCGGCGAGCTCGCCGGCACGCCCCTGCTCACCGTCCAGGCCCTGCGCTATGCGGTGGCCTCGCTGCTGCTCACGCTGGTGGCCCGCCGCCTGGTGGCCCGCCGCCTGGTGGCCCGCCGCCTGGTCGCCCGCGGGCTGGTCGCCCGCGGGCTGGTCCGGCCGCGCGGCGCCGAGTGGCTCTGGCTGGGCGGCGTCGTGGTGACCGGGATGTTCGTCTTCAACCTGGCGCTCGTGCTCGGGGCGCGGCACGCCGAGCCGGCCGTCCTGGGCGTGGCGGTGGCCTGCGTGCCGGTGCTGCTGGCCGTGCTCGGCCCGATGCTGGAGGGGCACGCGCCCGCGGCCCGCCCGGTCCTCGCGGCCGTGGTGGTGACCGCCGGGGCCGCGCTGGTGCAGGGCTTCGGCCGAGCCGACGGGATCGGCCTGCTCTGGGCGGTGGTGACGCTCGCCTGCGAGGCCGGCTTCACCCTCCTCGCGGTGCCGGTGCTGCGGCGGCACGGGCCGCTCGGCGTGTCGGTGCACTCGACCTGGATGGCTGCCGTGCTGTTCGCGGTGACCGGCGTGGTCCACGAGGGCCCGGGTGCCGTGCTGCGGCTGACCACCGCCGACCTGCTGGCCGGCGCCTATCTGGCGGTCGGGGTGACCGCGTTGGCCTTCGTCCTCTGGTACACCTGCGTCCAGCGGGTCGGCGCGGCCCGGGCCGGCCTGCTCACCGGGGTCGCGCCGATCTCCGCCGCGGCGACCGGGATGGCGCTCGGCGGCCCGTTGCCCTCGCTGCTGGTCTGGCTCGGCGTCGCGGTGGTGACCGGCGGTTTGGCGCTCGGCCTGTCCCGACCCGAGGGCGCGCCGTCGGTGCTTCAGCGCGGCAGGTGGTGGCCGACGCGGAAGACAGTGCCGTCCGGGTCGGCGTAGGCGAACTCCCGCATTCCCCACGGGGTGTCCATCACTTCGGAGAGCTGTCCCTCGACGCCGTCCCACTCCCGGCGCACCGCGTCGGCGTCCGAGACATAGAGGTAGACCGACGTGTGCGGGTGCTCGTGGTCGTGCTGGTCGTGATGGTGCTCGCTGAGGTGGATCGACACGCCGTCGCGGTCGGCGAAGCCGTATCGCTGCGGGCCGGCGTAGGCGCGGACGGCGAACCCCAGCCGGCGGTAGCGGTCGATGGCGGCGTCGAGATCGCGCACCGGGACGATCGGCGCGACGCTTTCGAAGGTCATGTCAGTCATAGTGCTGCACGCGCGGCCACAGCGTGTGCCACGGCTCGGCGAGGTGGCAGACGTACACCTTGGCCTCGAGCTCCTCGTTCTCCACGCCCTCGCTGTTGTGCAACGCCGCGCGGGCCTCGCACGTGCCGCCGAGGACGGTCGGCGGGGCCTGGAAGACGACGATCGCCACGGTCTTGTCGTCCGGCGGCGGGCCGTAGTGGTGCAGCTCGTTCTGTCCGCTGTAGACCGGCGGCAGCCCCACGCCGTAGCGGTCGAGCGCGCCGGCCTCGCCGTAGTTGCCGGTGAACAGCACCGCCTTGCGCTGCTCGTCCGGCGGCAGGGTGGCGTAGACGGCGGCGACCTGCCGCACGTATTCCGACCAGCCGACCTGGTCGGCGATGGTCTCGTTGAGCCCGGCGAAGGTCTTGGGCGGCACCAGCGGCAGCGCGGTGACCACGCCGAACGCCGTGAGAATCACGACCGACGCGCCCACGAACACCTGCCGCGTCCGGTGTCCGCGCACCCAGCGCTCGGTCGGCACGGCGCCGATCGCGAACAGCCCGTACAGCAGTCCCATCGTGTAGTACGGCTGACCGGCGATCACGAAAACCAGAAGGACCATCATCGGGTACGCGACGGCCAGCGCGCGAATCCGTCGCAGCTCGCGGTCGCGCAGCAGCGTGACGATGCCGGCGACCCAGATCGGCGGCACGGCGAGCAGCACCAGCTGAAGCGGAAGCAGCAGCGTGCGGGAGTCGTCGCCCTTGTTCTCCGCCACCGCCTCGGCCATCTTGGCCTGCGGGAAGTCGTTGGCCACCTGGTAGATCAGGTTGGGCAAGCCGATCAGCACCGCCAGCCCCACGCCTGCCCACAACCACGGCGAGAGCAGCACCCGGCGCGGGCCGGCCAGCAGCAGCGACGCGCCGAGGCAGAGCAGGAGCAGCAGGACCAGGTGCTTGTTGTAGAGCCCGAGGCCGGTGACCAGCCCCGCGCCGAGCCAGGCCCGCGGATTGTCGTGCAGCAGGGCCCGGATGACGAAGAAGATGACCCCGAGCCAGACCAGCAGATCGGTGTCGGCCGTGGAGCTGACGTGGGCGCCGGAGAGCGGAACCGCGCTGAGCGCCCCGGACGCGGCGAGCGTCTGCGCGACCGCGCCGCCGCCGACCTCGCGGGCGATCGCGGCCGCCATCAGGGCGGCGAGCCCGAGCAGGACGGCGGCCGGGACGCGCATGGCCCAGACGTGGTCGCCGAAGAGCTCGATGCCGGCCCGCGCCATCAGCGGCGTGAACGGCGGCTGGTCGACGTAACCCCACTGTGGATGCATGCCGAGCATGCGGAAGTAGAGCTCGTCGCGGTGGTAGCCGTAGCCGTTGGCGGTGACCAGCAGCAGCACGGTGACCGCGGCGGCGACGACACCGACGGGGAGCCAGGCGAACCGGCGGCGCTCGATCACGCGGCCCATCGTAGGGGCGAACGGCCATTCGCGGGGACCGATTCAGAGGCGGCGGCGGCCGGAGCCGGGGCGCGGGAGTGTGATGGGCGCGGGAGTGTGATGGGCGCGGGAGTGTGGTGGGCGCGGTGTGGTGGCAGCGGGAGTGTGGTGGGCGCGGGTGTGGCGGGTGGGCGCCCGTGTGGGCGCGTGCGGGCGCGCCGGCCCGGCGGCGGCGTGCGGCCGTGCCGGACGACCGCGCCGGGCGTGCATGTGGTTCTGTGGTGAAATCGTACGATTAATGATTTTGATGGTGAATGGGTCTTATGCCAAATCGAAGGGGTTTCGGCTGAAGATGAACGTGGCGATGTCGAGGTGGGCGACGGCGCCCTCGGGGGTGCGGACGAGGCGGAGGATCTCGCCCTCGTTCTCGCCGGCGGCGCCTCGCCAGCGGTCGGGGGCCTCGTGGGTGAAACGCGACCAATGGTTCGGACCGGACATCTCGAGCGCGTCGCCGACCGCTTTGATCTCGTATTCGCGGCCCATCCACCACCAGCGGCCGGCCAGTTCGGCGGCCTCGCCGGTGGGCCGAGCGGGCGGCTGCCACGGCTGCGGCGTCTCGGGCTCACCGTCCAGAGCAGCATTCAGCGCCATCAGCGCGACGTCTCGGATGTGGGTGTTGCGCAGGCCGTAGGAGTTGGCGAAGGCGACCACGCCGAGGCGGGTGCGGCGATGCACGGCCAGGTGGGCGACGTAGCCGGGCATCGAGCCGCCGTGGCCGACGAAGACCCGCTCGCCGGAGCGGAAGAGCTGCAGGCCGAGGCCGTAGCCGCCGGTCCACGACTCGAGGTCGCTGATCACGACGGGCGCGCACATCTCGTCGACGGTCTCGCGGGGGAGCACGGTGGGTGCCGGATCGGTGAGGAACGCGGCCCACTTCGCCATGTCGGTGACCGTCGACCAGAGCTGGCCGGCCGGCGCCATCGCGCCCGAGTCCAGGCGCGGCTCCTCGTGCAGGCTGCCGTCCAGGGCATGCACCACATAGCCGCGGGCGAACGGCTCCATCGGGGCGTACGTCGTCCGCTTCATCCCGAGCGGATCCAGCACCCGCTTGGCGGCCAGCGTCGCCCAGGACTCGCCGGTCACCCGGGCCAGCACCGCGCCCAGCAGGCCATACGCGAGATTCGAATAGCGGTAGCGGCGGAACGGCGGGCCGGACAGCTTGTCGTACCCGAGGTCGGCCAGCAGCTTGTCGACGTCGCCGCCGGTGTTGCGCTCCCACCACGGGCCGTCCGGCTCGCGCTGCAGGCCCGAGACGTGGCCGAGCAACTGGCGCAGCGTCACCCCGCCGATCGGCGTGCCGGGCAGGTGGCGGTAGAGCAGGTCGTCCAGGGCGAAGAAGCCCTCGTCGCGCATCTGCATGACCATGGTGGCGGTCAGCGTCTTGGTGATCGACCCGATGCGGTACTGCGTCTTCGCGTCCGGCACCGGGTGCGCGCCGACCCCCGCGAAGTGCAACACCGCGCGGTCGCGGACGATGGCCAGCGCCAGCGACGGCGCGCGCCCGCCGGCCTGCGCGCGGGCGGCGATCTCGTCGACCCGGCGGGCCGTCTCCGGCAGCAGCGACACGGTAGACCCTCTCGACATGATGACTGTTCTGATTAACTGCTCGGCACGTGCCGGAGATGCGGCATCGCGGTCTGTGCGCGGGCGTGTCACGATCGAGGTGTGGAAGCGATTCTCTGGATTGTGCTCGGCATCGCCTTGGCGATCGCCGAGGCTTTCACGGCCACCCTTCTGATCATCTTCTTCTCGGTGGGCGCCCTCGCCGCGGCCGGCGCGGCCGCGCTCGGCGCTCCGCTCCTCGTGCAGGTCATCGTGTTCGCCCTGTTCTCCGGGCTGTCCGTCGGCGCACTACGCCCCATCATTCTGCGCCACGCCCGGCCCGCCCTCGAGACCGGCGAGACGCCGTTCGGCATCGAGGCGATGGAGGGCCGGCACGGTGAGGTGATCGAGGAGGTCGATGGCGGGCACGGCATGATCAAGCTCGAGGGCGAGATCTGGCAGGCCCGCTCCTTCGACGGCACTGAGAAATACCTCCCGGGCGAACGAGTCCGGGTCGTCAAGGTCGATGGCGCCACCGCGATCGTGTGGCGCGACGATTTGCCCAACATATAGAGAGGCGCCATGGAAGCAGTGATCGGTGTACTAGTCGCGGTGATCGTGGTATTTGCCATCGTCACGCTTCTCCGGTCCATCCGCATCGTTCCGCAGCAGCGGATGGACGTGGTGGAGCGCCTGGGCAAGTACAAGCGCACCCTGACCCCGGGGCTGAACGTCCTGGTCCCGTTCGTCGACGCGGTGCGCAGCAAGGTGGACATGCGCGAGCAGGTCGTCTCGTTCCCGCCGCAGCCCGTCATCACCTCCGACAACCTGGTCGTGTCGATCGACACGGTTCTCTACTTCAAGGTGGTCGACCCGGTTCGCGCCACGTACGAGATCTCCAACTTCCTGCAGGCGATCGAGCAGCTCACGGTCACGACGCTGCGTAACGTGATCGGCTCCCTCGACCTGGAGCGAGCGCTGACCAGCCGCGAGGAGATCAACCGGCACCTCTCCACGGTGCTCGACGAGACCACCGGCCGCTGGGGCATCAAGGTCACCCGAGTGGAGATCAAGGCGATCGAGCCGCCGCCTTCGATCCGCGACTCGATGGAGAAGCAGATGCGGGCGGAGCGGGAGCGCCGGGCCACCATCCTCAACGCCGAGGGCCACAAGCAGGCCCAGATCCTCACGGCCGAGGGTGAGAAGCAGGCCGCGGTGCTGCGCGCCGACGGTGACCGGCAGTCCCGCATCCTGCAGGCGGAGGGCCAGGCCAAGGCGATCCGTACGGTGTTCGACGCGGTCCACCAGGCCAACCCGTCGCAGAAGGTGCTGGCGTACCAGTACCTCCAGGCGCTGCCGCAGATCGCGAACGGGTCGGCCAACAAGGTGTGGATCGTGCCGACCGAGCTGTCCAAGGCGCTCGAAGGCCTCGGCGGCGCTCTCGGCGGGCTGGCCAACATGGCCGGCGACGTGCCCTCCCAGCGGGTGGACGCGGCGTCCGTCGAGCGCGAGGCGGAGGCCGCGGCGCAGGCGGCCGCGGATGCCGCGGCCCAGGTGGACGAGCAGGTCCGGGTGGCGGAGGCCCAGGTCTCGGCGGATCCCGATCGTACGGCGGCGCTGCCGGCGCCCGAGCCGATCCCGCCGTCGGCGGCTCTTGGCGGGGCCGACTACAACGGCGTGGCGCAGCAGGAACGCGCCTGACGCGGTAGACAAACGGCCGGCCCGGGTTTCTCCGGGCCGGCCGTTCTTTGTTCGATCGCGCTTACTTCCTGGCCTTGGTGGCCTCGCCCGGTGCGGCGCTGGGCTCGGCGGTCTGGTCGTCGGCGCCTGCCTCGCCCGCGCCCTCGTCGCCGGCGCCCTGGTCGCCCGCGCCGGCGATGCCGGCGGCGGCCTTGGCGTCGGCCAGTGCCAGGCATGTCGTCAGGAGGGCCTTCTGCGCCGAGGCCACGGCCGCGGCGGCCGCGGCGTTCTGGTCCGCGCCCTGCTCGCCCTGGCCGGCCTGCTCGTCCTCGGCCGCTTGATCGTTGGCGGCCTTCATGGCCTTGGCCCACTTCGCGGCCAGCTTCTTGTTCTTGGCCTTGGCCTTCGCCGCCGCTGCGGCCTTCTGGCCCTTGCCGGCCTGGCCCTTGCCCTCTTGGCCCTTGCCCTCCTGGCCGGCGCCCTGGTCCTCGGCACCTTGCTGGTCCTCGGCGCCCTGCTGGTCCTCGGCCGCGGCCGCGTCCGCCGCGAAGGTGTCGCAGGCCGCCTCGAGCGCCTGGGCCGAGGCGAGGGCGGCCTCGTCGGCGCCCTGCTCCTGCTGCGGCGCGAGCTTCTCGCCGTCGCAGATCACGTCGCCGCCGGCGATCTCCAGAGCCGCGCACCGCGACACGTCGAACTGCTGTCCCTCGACCGAGATCACATCGGCGGCCTTGGGGGTGGTGCTGGCGTTTGCGAGCTGAACACTGGCCAGTCCGGCCGCCGCGAGAACGCCCCCGACGACCACGGCGCCTATCACCTTCCGCCGGTTGGGGCTCTGGTTCCTCCGGTACGCACGCGATCTCATCATCACTCCTCGTTCGTGGATGTCGATGTGGTCGGTCGGGTCCCAGTACGGAGCCCACCGGCGACGGGGTTCAACGCGAATTGCCGACGCCCCGCCCCGATCCCCCTCGGTGGGCGGTGTTTCGGCAGCTCGTGGCCCTTGGGAAGAAATTCGAAATCCGTCGACCCGGTTCACCCGCCCGGTGTCGGCCCGGCCCGACCGGGCCCTCCCGGCGGCGTCGCGTCAACCGTCGTGGCATCACTGTGCGTGACGATAGGACAAATCGGACGCTGACGGTGTGCGACTTTCCCGGAAACGCCTGCGCGCCCGGCGGCCTTTTGGAATGCTCTGGCGCAGGATCCCGACCGGTTGCCCCCGGGCCGCTCGGCTTGAGCCCAGGCGAGGCGGAGCCATGAGCAGCAGCCATCACCACACGGCGAGCGGGAGGCCACTGCGGGTCTCTCCGGCGTGGGTCGGCGGCGCTCGCCCGGCCGCCGGCGCGGCGGACCAGGACCACCTTCTTCCGGTACGAGAAGCGGTCTGGATCTGGTCGGTCCGGCGGTACGCCCGGCTGGCCCTCTGGTCGCTCCCCGCCGCCGCGGTCCTCGACGGCTGGCTGACCCTCGGCATCGACACCCCGCCCGGCCCGCTGGCCGTGAGCCTGGCCGCCGACTGGCTCGCCACCATCGCGATGATCGCCCTGGCCGCACTCCTGGCCGCCACCCGAACCCGCCGTTCCGCCCTGGCCGGCCTCCTGACCGGCCTGGCCGGCGCGATGCTCACGCTGCCGCTGGCCGCCCTGCCGCCGGGCGTCGCGGCCGAGGGCGCCCCGCTGACCGCCGGTCAGCTCGAGGTGGCCGGCGTGGTCGCCGCCGCCGTGACCGGCGCGGGCTGGCTCCTGCTGGGCTGGGCGGTCTTCCGCTCCCGGCTGGTCAACCCCGCCGACGGCATCCTGCTGATGCTGGCGGCCGCCGCGATGGGAGCCGGCTCGTACGCCGGCCGGCCCTTGCCGACGGTCGGGGCGTTGCTGCTGCTCGCGGCCGGTACCGGGCTCGCGTGGACGGGCGGCCGCCTGATCCCGCGCGCCTGACGCCGCTCCGGCTCGTCCTCGGGTCGTGCCTGGGTGGCATGCCTCGTCCTCGGCGGGTGTCGTACCCGGGTGGCATGCCTCGTCCTCGGCGGGTGTCGTGCCCGGGTGGCATGCTCCGAAGGGCGGCACCGTTCGCGTGCCGCCGCGGAAAGGAGCGATCATGGCCAAGGTGGTCGCCGACATCTCGGTGTCGCTGGACGGCTTCGTCACCGGCCCCGATGTCGGTCCCGGCATGGGCCTCGGTCGCGGCGGCGAGGGTCTGCACACCTGGGCGCTCCAGCCCGACGCCGTCGACCGGGCCGTTCTCGAGGAGACGGTCGCCGCCACGGGCGTGGTCGTCATGGGCCGCCGCCTGTTCGACATCGTCGACGCGCCCGACGGGTGGAACGACAAGATGGGCTATGGCGCCGGCCTGGCGGCCGAGCCGCCGGTCCTGGTCGTGACCCGCACCCCGCCCGACAAGGTGCGCCTGGCCGACCGGGTGACCTTCGTGGTCGACGGCATCGCGAGCGCGGTCGCCAAGGGCATCGCCGTCGCCGACGACCGCGACGTCGTCGTCATGGGCGGCGGCGAGACGGTCCGCCGGGCGATCGAGGCCGGCCTGGTCGACGAGCTGCGGCTGCACCTCGCGCCGGTGCTGCTGGGTGACGGGGTGCCGCTCTTCGCCGGGGCCGCGCCGCGGGCGCTGCGGCAGATCCACGTCCGGGCGTCGGGCCACGCAACCCACCTGACGTACCGGGTGGATTGACCGCGTGCCCTGAGACGTGTCCGGTCGCCACATGCTCGGCTCCGGCGTGTCCGGCCCGGCCTGTCCGACCGTCACCGGCATGGGCCCGCGGCGTGACCTGGAGAGCGCGCCCCGGCCGGCTGTCCGCGCCCCGGCCGGGTGGTGTCAGGGGGCGGGGTGGCCGGCGGTCTCGAGGAAAGCCGTGGCTGCCGGGGTGGGGTTGAAGTCGCTCCAGGCCAGGTATTCGACGCGGGCGGGTCCGTCGGTGACCGGGATCGTGACCAGGCCGGGCAGGCCCGCCACGAAGCGGGAGGGCAGCAGGGCGACGGCCAGGGAGCGGCGGATCAGGCCGATCATCAGGTCGGTGGACATGGCCTCGAAGGCGACGTCGCGGGTCAGCGCGGCCGCGGCGAAGGCGAGGTCGCTCTGGGCGCGGCCGGGCGTGCCGGCGGGGAAGTCGGCGAAGGGCTCTTGGGCAAGGGTGGCGAGGTCCACCCGGCGGTGGCCGGCCAGCGGGTGATCGGGGGCGAGAACGGCCACGTGATGATCGCGGTTCAGGACCCGATAGCGGACGCCGCGCGGCTTGACCGACTCGGGCAGGCCTAGGACGGCCACGTCGACCTCGCCCGCGCGGATGCCGGCGGCCAGGTCGTCGCTGCCGGCCGAGCGCAGGGCGATCCGCACCCTCGGGTGCGCGCGCAGGAAGTCGTGCAGGACCGACGGCAGGTCGATGCCGGTCACGGTGGGGATGATGCCGACGGTCAGGCGGCCGCGGATCTCGCCGGTGGCGGCCGCGGCGTCGGCGGCGGCCCGGTCGGCAGCCTCGAGACAGGCCCGGGCGGCGGGCAGGAACGCCTCGCCCGCCGGGGTGAGCGCGACCCGCCGGCTGGTGCGAGCGAAGAGCTTGGCGCCGAGCTCGCGTTCCAGCGCCGCGATCTGGTGGCTGAGCGCCGACTGCACGACCAGGCATTGCTTGGCCGCCCGGGTGAAGTTGCCGGTGGCCGCGACGGCCAGGACGTAGCGCATCTGCTGCAGTTCCACCGATCTATCTTGATACGAGATCGCTGTCCTGAAAAGTATGTGTTGGACTCATCAATGGATGAGGCCGAGTCTGAAGGCATGACCATCACGGCTTCTCCCGCGACTCCCTCGACCCAGATACCGCCCGCCGCCGGCGGGCGAGTGGCCGCCACTGCCGTCACCGCCTTCGCCCCGGCCGTCTGGGGCACCACCTACGTCGTCACCACCGAGTTGTTGCCCGCGGGGCATCCGCTGTTCGCCGGCCTGATGCGCGCGCTGCCGGCCGGACTGCTCGCGCTGGCGATCACCCGTCAGCTGCCGCGCGGCATCTGGTGGCTCCGCGCCCTGGTCCTCGGCGCGCTCAACATCGGCGCGTTCTTCCCGCTGCTGTTCCTCGCGGCCGAGCGGCTCCCCGGCGGCGTGGCCGCCACGCTCGGCGCGACCCAGCCCATCATCGTCGCCTTCCTGGCGGTGGTGATCCTCGGCGAGCGGCTCTCGGCCTGGCGGCTGGCCTGGGGCCTGGTGGGCGTGGCCGGCGTCGGCCTGGTGGTTCTCGGCCCGAACGCCGCCCTCGACGCCACCGGCATCGCGGCCGGGCTGGCCGGCGCTGCCGCCATGGGGCTCGGCGTCACGCTGACCAAGCGGTGGGGACGGCCCGAGGGCGTGCGGCCGATGGCCTTCGCCGGTTGGCAGCTGACCGCCGGCGGGCTGGTCCTGCTGTTCCCGGTGGCGCTCACCGAGGGCATCCCCGCGCACATCGACGCCCCGGCGGTCGGCGGCTACCTGTGGCTGGGCCTGATCGGCGGGCTGCTCGCCTACACGCTGTGGTTTGCCGGGCTGCGCGTGCTCCCGGTGACGGCAACGGCACTGCTCGGGCTGCTCTCACCGTTGGTGGCGGCGGTGGCGGGCGTGGTCCTGCTGGACCAGACCCTGACGGCGCCGCAGCTGGCGGGCTTCGCGCTGGCGCTGGCCGCCCTGGTCGCGGGCCAACTCGTCCCGCAGACCCGCAAGGGACGCCTGATCCGCCCGGGACGCTGACGATGGATCACGCGCAGTTCGATCCGTTTACCGCGCAGGAACTCGGTGTGTCCGGGCCGCCCGCCCGGTCGAAGTGGAACCGCAGCTGGCCGTTCGCCCCGGCGGCGAGCGGCACCGAAGAGGTCCAGGTGTAGGTCTGGCCGCGCCGCACCAGGGTCGGCTGCGGCAGCGACTCGAGCCAGGAGGTGCGCAGGTTTCCGGGATAGGTCAACGTGACCACCCAATCCTGCGGCCGGCTCGTGCGGTTGATGACCAGCACCTGGCCGATGAAGCTGTCGTCGAAGGAGTCGAGGATCCGGTACTCGCCGGTCACGGAAGCGGGCGCGGCCGTCGGCCGGGCCGGGGGCCGGATGACCGCCGGGGCGGAGGCGGTCGCCCTGGTCGTCGCGCGGGTCACCTCGGCGGCCTCGGCCGGCACGGCCGGCCCCGCCGGTGACGTGGCGGAGGAGGCCGGGACGAGGCTGACCGGTGCGGGCGGCCCGGAAATCGTCCCGGGAAGGGTGAACGCCGGCTCCGGCGGTGGCAGAGTTCGCGGCGCCGAATGGCCCGGAGCGAGCCGGCCGATCGTGACGGCGGTGAATCCGATGAGCGCGAGGACGCCGACGATGGTGGGGACCCAGGGGAGAAGACGCGTATTGCCGGATTTCTCGTGCATTTGCCCTCATCCCGCGGAAAGCTCGCAACCCGGCGACAGGCTATCGATCCACGGTCGTGCGGGAAAGACCTCACAACTCGGTCGCGAAGGAATTCAGCGGCAGAGCTCCCAGAAAGCGATCGCCGCCGCCGTGGCGACGTTCAGCGAGTCCACCCCGTTGCGCATCGGAATGCTGACCCGCACATCGCTGGCCGACAACGCCGTACGCGTCAGCCCCGGCCCCTCGGCCCCGAGCATCAGCGCCGGCCGCGCCCGATCCTCGGCGCTCAGCTCCCGCAGCGACACCGAATCCGCCCCGGGGGTCAGCGCCAGCAGCCGGAATCCCGACGCCGAAATCGTCTTGAGCGCCCCGGGCCAGTCCTCGACCTTCACGTACGGGATCGCGAAGACCTCGCCCATGCTCACCCGCACCGCGCGCCGGTAGAGCGGATCCGCGCAGTTCGGCGACAGCACCACCGCGTCGATCCCGAGCGCCGCTGCCGACCGGAACAGCGCCCCGAGATTGGTGTGGGTGTTCAATCCTTCGAGCACGGCGAGCCGGGTGGCCGTTGCCAGCAGCGCCTCGAGCGAGGGCAGCTCGCGCCGGTGGAACGACGCGAGGACGCCGCGGTGCACGTGGAACCCGGTGATCGACTCGAGCACGGCCGGCGACGCCGCGTAGATCTGCGCCTGCTCGGGCAGATCGCCGAACTGGTCGACCCTTTTCTCGTCCACCAGAACCGACCGGAGCCGGTATCCGGCGCGCAGCGCGCGCCGGATGACCAGCTCGCCCTCGGCGATGAACAGCCCGTTGGGTGGCTCCCACCGAGTCCGCAGCTCCAGGTCGGTCAGCGCGCGATAGTCACCGATCCGCGGATCGTCCGCGCCGGCCACCTGAAGAACAACCATCCCGCCATTGTGACGGGCGTGCATCCCGCCGTCGTGACGGGCGTGGCTCAGCCGCCCGTGCGGCGGTTGCCGAACTGCTGCCGCTTGACCGCCACCGTGCCGCGCCCGTGCGGCTGGTCGGAGGTCTGCGCGGTCGCGACACCGTGCGCGTGCTTCTTGTGCTTGGCCGCCCGCCGGGCCGCCCGGTTGAGAAACTCCTCGGGCTGCTCGTCCTGCTGCTCGTCCTCACCGTCAGACATGCTCGACAGCCTATCGCCGCCCCCGGCGCCGTGCCGCCCGGATGACCGCCCGGGTTGTCACGGCTGCGAGATGTACAGGCGCTTGCCCGCCGGGCGGTAGCCGATCCGCTCGTAGATGCGCCCGGAGTCCGGGCCGGAGGCCTCGAGCCAGGCGATCTCCGCCTTGGCGGCGAACAGGCGGGCGGTGATGTCGGCGGTGACGGCGGCGGCCAGGCCCCGGCGACGGTATGCGCTGGGTACCGCGATGCCGGCCACCTCGCTGACGCCGTCGTGGGGCGGGACGGCCTGGCCTCCGCCGGCGCACCCGCCGGTCGCGGTCTCCACCGCCATGACCGCGATGCCGCCCCGGGATTGCAGGCGGGACATCCGGGCCACCTGGTCCGGCGCGGCCTCGGCCACGCCGGCGAAGCCCAGGTGCTGGGCGGCGATCATGGCGGCGCGATCCGCGTCGGTGCTGGGCGCCCGGAGAGCGAAGCCGTCGGGCGTGGGCGGGATCGACAGGGTCTCGGGACTGCAGGTCAGGTAATCGTGGCGCTCCTCGACCTCGAAGCCGGCCGCGAGGAGCAGGGCCTCCAGTCCGGGGGCGGTGCTCACCACGTACTCGAGCCGGGGCTGGCGATTTTGCGCCCGGAAAGCGGCCACCATTGCCGCGACGCCGGCGGCGGAAAGGGGCTGGCCGGGAATGGGGGTGGCGTAGTTGATTCCGGGGCTGTCGGTGCCGAGGTCGATGCCGAGGACAAACGGGCCGGAATGGATCGGCGCGGGACGGCCGGAAAGGTTGGCGACGACGGAATTCTGGATGCGGGCATCCACAGACAAAGTGATTACCTCGGGGAATGAGAGAATGGACGATCAGAACGACAAGAACGTCGGACCGCCGAATGCCGTAGGCGTCAGGCGGCCGCTCGGCCAACCCGGATCACAGGCGTCATTCCCTCATGCGAAACCCCGCGCCCGCTGCGCGGGAGTGCCCCGAGAGCCTGTCAAAGGCTCCCGGGGCTGTCAACCGATCATCGGCCGCGGCCGGTCCGCTCCTGCAAGTCGTCGATCTTGCGGGAGGCCTCGGCCTTGGTCAGTCCCTCGGGGGCCGGCTCCCCGGCCTCGGTGGCCAGCGTGTGCAGGTACGACTCCTGCGCGCCGGTCGCCGGTTCGTCGCCGGTCGACCAGTCGTCCGGGTCCTTCACGGGGTTGCCCGTGGTGACGTCAGCCATCGCGTCCTCCTCGCCGTCGTCGAACATCTGTGCCACTACCCAGGGTCGGCCCACTTCATGTATCCGAGCCGGCGAGGCCGCTAGGGTTCACCCGTGCGCATAGGTTTCATGTTCGACCGGGGGCGGCCGCCCGAGGAGCTGACCGGGTTCGCCGCGGAGCTCGAGGCGATGGGCGCCGACGATCTGTGGGTGGTCGAGGACCTCGGGTGGACCGGGTCGATCAGCTCGGCGGCGCTGGCGCTGGCGGCCACCGAGCGGCTGCGGGTCGGGCTGGGGATCGCGCCGGTGGCACTGCGCAACGCGGCGCTGCTCGCCATGGAGGTGGGCAACCTGGCCCGGGTGCATCCCGGGCGGCTGGTGGCGGGTGTGGGACACGGCGTACCGGAATGGATGCGCAAGGTGGGCGCCGAGACGCCGCGGAAGCTGGCGCTGCTCGAGGAGACGATCGTGGCGGCCCGCGGGCTGCTCGGCGGCGACGAGGTGGTGCTGCACGGGCGGGAGGTGACCGTCGACGGGTTGCGGCTGGTGCACCCGCCGGCCGAGGTGCCGCCGATCGTCACGGGAGTGGTGCGGCCGCGGTCGCTGGAGCTGTCGGGGCGGGTCGCGGACGGGACGATCCTGGCCGAGGGCGCGGGCCCGGCCGAGGTCGCGGCGTCGCTCGGGCACATCGGGCGCGGGCGCGCCGCGGGTGACCGGCCGGGGCACGAGCTGATCGTGTTCGCGTTCCTGCACGTGGACGACGATCCGGAACGGGCAGTGGCCGCGGTGCGCGAGGTCGTCGCCGGGCAGGCCGCGTGGCTGGGCGTGCCGCCGGCGGAGGTGTTCGGCCTGTTCGGGCCGGCCGAGGGGATCCCGGTGCGGGTCGCTGCGCTGCGCGAGGCGGGCGCGTCGACCGTGGTGCTGCGGCCGATCGGGGACGACCCGGACGGGCAGGCGCGCGCGGCGATGGCGGCGCTCGGCCGGGGCGTGGGTGGGTAGGAGGACGACCGGTCCGGCGCGGCAGTACGGTTGTACTGTTCGCGGGATCCGCTGAAGCGGGGGTGTGGCTGTGTCGTCCGGATCGGCCTCGGGTTCGGGGGCGGATGAGCACCTGTTGGCGCTGCTCCGGGCCATTCGGCTGCGCCAGGCCGCGCCGGACGCCGCGGCGGCCGGGTCGGCGGACGCGGCGGCGGCACTGACCTCGGCCGAAGGACTCGGGCGGTCGGCACTCACCCCGGGCGAGGCGCACGAGGCGCTGACGGCGGCCCCGGAGCGACCCGAGCTGACGGCGGAGGCACGGCCCGGGCCGGTGACCGGCAAAGCGGTGGGGCGGCCCGATGCGGTGACCGGCGCGGCGGTGGTGCGGCCGGGCTGGGCCGTCGCTCCGGAGGCCGCACTGGTACGGCCCGGCGAGAGCGCGGAACCGGCGGGCGATGCCGACGTCGACGACCGGGCCGGGCAGCTGAGCCGCAACCGCTTCGCGGGCCTGACCCCGGCGCGCATCCGGGACGACCGGGGCGAGCCCACGCCGCGCGTTCCAGACGACCGGGCCGAGCCCAGGCCGCGCGCCCGGTCCGAGGAGGACGCCTCCCCGGCGGCGGGGAAGCCGGCCCCGCCCGGCCGGCCGCCCTGGGCCTCGGCCGAGCCGGGCGCCACCTTCGACCCCGCCGGCGGATTCGAGGCCACCAGCAGATCCGAGGCCACCGGCGGATTCGAGGCCACCAGCAGATCCGAGGCCACCGGCGGATTTGAGGCCACCGGCGCGTTCGATCCCGCCGGCGCGTTCGACGGCGCGCGCCCGCCCCGCATCGAGGGCATCACCGCGCCGCTGGTCGCCGCGGCTCCCGGCCGGAGCGCGGCCGTGGACGGCATGGATCCGGCCGACGACGCCCTGCTGCGCCAGACCCAGCGCCTGCTGCGCGAGAGCCTCGACTTCGCCGGCGGCGCGGCCGCCGTGGCCACCCGGCTGCGCGCCGCCCTGGTCACGGCGAGCCCCGGGCTCTTCGAGGCGCTCCCCGGTGACGCCGCCACCCAGACCGAGCGGCTGGCCGAGGGCCTCACCTGGCTCGTCGACCACCTCGACCAGCCGCCGACCCTGGTGGACGGCAGCTCTCGCCTCGGCGCCGCCCTCGCCGCCTGCGGTGTCGAGCCCGCGCAGTTGCAGTTCGCCGGGGCGGCGATCGCCGAGGCCATCCGGGCCGGCTCCGGGCCGGGGGAGTGGCGCCAGGAGTTCGAGCTGGCCTGGCGCTCGACCTGGCAGCACCTCTACGAGTGGATCCTGCACGGCGAGGCCACCGCCGGATACGAGCCGCCGGTCTGGACGGCGCGGGTCGTCTCGCACCAGCTGCGCCGCCCCGACCTGGCGGTCGTGAAGCTCCGGCCGTATCTGCCGATGCCGTTCCGCCCGGGGCAGTACGCCCGGGTCGAGGTCGACCGGGTGCCCGGCGTCTGGCGGCCGTACTCGCTGGCCGGGGCGCCGCGCCGGGACGACCTGGTCGAGCTGCACGTGCGGGCCAAGACCGAGACGGGCGTGAGCGGCACCCTCGTGCACCACACCCGGGTCGGGGACGAGGTGCGGATCGGCCGGGCCGAGGGCGAGATGGGGCTGCCCGACCGCCCCGACCGGGACCTGCTGATGATTGCCGGGGACACCGGGGTGGCCCCGCTCAAGGCGCTGCTGACCGAGCTCGCGGACACCGGCGACCCGCGCTCGGCGGTGCTGTTCTGGGGCGTACGCGATCTCGGCGAGCTCTACGACATCGACGAGATCGCCGAGATCGCGCGCTCGGCGAAGCGGGCCACGGTGGTGCCGGTGGTCTCCGAGGGCGACCCCGGGCCGTACGCGTCGGGGCTGGTCACCGACGCGGTCGCGGCGTACGGCGAGTGGTCGCGGCACGAGGTCTACCTGGCCGGGCCGCCGCTGATGCTGGCCGCCACGGGCGCGGCGCTGCGCCTGCTCGGGGTCACCGCCGACCGAATCCACCACGACGCACCGGAGTAAGCCGGGGCTTGCTCAGGGGAGCGGCACCCGGTAGCCGGGAACCGACGGCCAGCGCACGGTGAGCACCACCGACTCCTGTTCGGCGTGCCACGAGTGGTCGACGCCCATCCCCCACAGCACGTACTCGCCGGGCGTCGAGAGCGTCACCGTCCGGCCCGGGAACAGCAGCGTGAAGCGGCCGCTGATCAGGAACAGGACGGCGGTGCGGTGCTCGCCGCGCACCCACGCGGCCCGCCGCTCGCCGGCCGGGTGCCGGCCCCATTTGATCTCGACCTCGTCGCTGTGCCGCGGATCGCCGGGCGGCAGGAAGTGCCCCAGCAGCCAGCCCCGCTCCTTCGGGCCGTCGATGTCGGCGCTGCCGACATAGATCTCGCCAGGATCGGTCATGCGAGGGCGGCGTCGAGGATTTTCGCGTACGCGTCGGGCACGAACGTCTCCCCGCCGGGGGTGAGGACCGCCTCGCGGGAGGCCTCGGCCCACGCCGACGGCGGCACCGCGGCTCGCAGCGCCACCAGCACCGGCGCGTCGTCGGTCAGCATCGACAGCGCGACCAGCGACTCCGCCACCTCGCCGACGCACTCGAACGGCTTGTGCGCGTCGATGCCGAGCAGCTCGAGGAAGCCGGGCACCTGCGCCACGTCGCCGAACAGGTCGTGGCCGAAGATGTGGTTGAGCCGCTCGCGCGGCATCGCCGGCGCCATCGCCAGGTAGACGAACCGGCACTTCGGACAATCGCCGCACCACCGGGCGGTCGGGTCGTGCAGCTTGAACGCCTTGTTGCAGCTGGTCACCACGTCGTCGTAGGCGTCGTGCCGGGCGAACAGCTGGGCGATGTGCAGCTCCGACAACGAGCGCAACAGCGAGAAGTACGGCTCGGTCAGCCCACTGTGCGCGGCCACCGCCGCCCGCAACAGCCCCTCGGCGGCCACCCCCTTGGACCACTGGTGGTTGATCTCGTGACCGTTCCAGATCAGGTTGGGGTCGCTGGCCGAGCGCTCGTTGGACATCACCACCGGGCCGAGACCGTGCCAGGCGGCGGTGGCGATCGCGATCAGCGAGTTGATCGCGGTGACCGGGATGTGGCCGTTGCGCGCGCCCGCCTTGTTCAACTCGAACAGGCGCGGGTCGAGCTGCCGGCGGGCGGCCAGCGCGTCGAGGCCGGAGGCGGCGTCGACGGCCTTGATGACCGGGTTGGGGTTGACCGAGAACGGGACCGGGTCGAGGCCGGCCGCGCGCAGGATCTCGAGCGTGACGATCGAGTCCTTGCCGCCGCCGACCGCGGAGAGCGGGCGGGCCTGCGAGTTGTCGACCGGGTCGGCGTCCGCGGACACGCCCGGCACCTCGACGGTCTGCTCGAGCACGTGCGGGAGCTGGTTGCGGTACGCGTACTCGGCCATGCCGTGGGTGTAGATCGCGGTGAAGAAGTCGGCCGCGGCCGGCGGCACCGCGGTCGGCGCGACCACCCGGGCCGGGGCGCCGACCTTGTAGTAGCTCACGCCCGCGACGACATGCAGCAGATCAAGCACCCGGTGGAAGGTCTCGGGGACCGGGCGGTCGGCGACCGGGAAGGTGATGGTCTCGGTGAACGTCAGCGGCGCCGGGCCGTCGAGCAGGTAGTCGAACGTGGCGACCCCCGTCCGCTCGTCGAACGCGTACGAGGGGAAGCGCATGACGTCGAACCGCACCCAAGACTCCTGACGTGTGACCGACCGGCAATACTAGTGCGACCCGACGAGGAGGATGCGCAGTGCGTCTGGCAGACCTGAACGGCCGGTCGGTGGCGGTCTGGGGCACTGGGCGGGAGGGGCGCGCGGCCGTCACCGCGATCGCGGCGCACCAGCCCGCCCGGCTCATCGCGGTCGACGACAGCGCCAACTTCCTCTCCATCCCGTGGGAAGGCGAGCTGGCCGCGCTGGCACCCCTGGCGGGTGGCGACCATGCCTTCCCGGCCCTCGTCACCGCCGACGTGGTCGTGCGCTCGCCCGGCGTGCCGCAGACGCACCCGTGGATGAAGGAGCTGCGCGAGCGCGGCGTGACCATCACCGGGGGTAGCGCCCTCTGGATGGCCGATCACGCTGCGCGAACCATCGGTGTCACCGGCAGCAAAGGCAAGAGCACCACCTCGAGCCTCATCAGCCACCTGCTGGCCGCCGTCGGGCGGCCCAACGTGTTCGGCGGCAACATCGGCGTCCCCCTGCTCGACCTGCCCACCGCGGCGCAGTACGTGCTGGAGCTGTCCAGCTATCAGTGCGCCGACCTGATGGACTCGCCGCGGGTGGCGGTGGTGACCTCGCTCTTCCCCGAGCACCTCGACGCGCACGGCGGCGAGAAGGAGTACTACCGCGACAAGCTCAACCTGCTGCGGCACGGCCCCGAGATGATCGTGGTGAACGGCGCCGACCTGCGGCTGCGCGACGAGATCCGGGGAATCTGCGACCTGAACGGCTTCCCGCCGATCCCGGCCGGCGCCGACGACTCGCGGTTCCGGGCCGAGGACGAGTGGATCATGTGCTCCGACGAGCCGCTGTTCCACCGGGAGGCGCTGCACCTCAAGGGCGCGCACAACGGCCGCAACCTGTGCGTGGCGCTGGCCGTCCTGGACGGCCTCGGCGTCGACGTCCCGGGGACGAAGGACGAGCTGCAGGCGGCGGTCGAGTCGTTCGAGGGGCTGCCGCACCGGCTCGCCGAGATCGAGGACCCGTCCGGGCTGACCTTCGTCGACGACACGCTCTCGACGAGCCCCTACGCCACGATGCACGCGATCGACGCGTACGCCTCGCGGCCGCTCACCGTGCTCGTCGGCGGCACCGACCGCGGACTCGACTACGCACCGTTACGCGAGTTTCTCGCCGACCGTGAACTCACCGTGATCGGCATCCCCGACTCGGGCCCGCGCATCGTCGAGGCCGTCAAAGGCCTGCCCGGCATCCGGACCGAGATCGCCGAGGACCTCGCGGCCGCCGTCCGCCTCTCGCGCGAGCTGACGCCGGAGGGCGGGGTCGTGCTGCTCTCCCCGGCGGCGCCGAGCTATGGCAGATACCGCAACTTCGAGCATCGTTCCGAGGCCTTCACCGAAGCGATCCGCGAGACCGCCTGAGTCGCTCGCCACGCTGCGTGACCGATCGACGGGCCGCACAGCCGGCGGCGCGACGGCACGCCGTCGGCGCCGCCAGGCGCCGGCGGCATCGCCCGGCAGCCGGGTGACCAGCGCGAGGACACGCCCGGCGGCCCGCGGACGCGGGTTCGGGGCAAATCGGCGGGAACGCTCCCACGCCGTACGGTAAAAGTTTTGATCTTGGTTCGTCGTTGTTACAAAGCGTTCGTGAGGTCGGCCGAACGGGCGAGGATGTATGGGGCCGGAAGATGGCGGTGCCTTGGCCGAAAGTCCGAGGATAAATCGGTCCTAAACCGCCCACGTGATGCCGGTCACGTCGTAAAGAACATTTCCGGATCGATGACCGTCAAGCGGTTGCGCCGTCACGCGCGTTCATCGGCGCAGGTCAGGTAACGGTTTGAAAACTTCGACCACGGCCTTGACACAGGGACCCAGTTAGTAAGAACTTTTACCGCGACAGTAAACAGTCCTTCCTGAAGGGGTGGCCCATGAGCGAGCCATCGGACGGCGCCGCGCCGACCGCGGTCGTCGACTCCCTGGCCGCCGATCAGGGCCGGCCATCGGACGGCGTGCTCCTGCGGGTCCGCTCGCTGCTGCCGGAATTCACCGGCGCGCTCCGGCGAGTGGCCGAGCAGGTGCTCACCGACCCGGCGGGGGCCTCCCGCGCCACCATCGTCGAGCTCGCCGAGCGCAGCGGCACCTCACCGGCCACCGTCACCCGGTTCTGCCGCGCGCTCGGCTTCGACGGATACGCCGACCTTCGGCTCGGGATCGCGGCCGAGACCGGCCGTGCCCGCAGCGCCGGCTGGACGGTGGACATCGGCCGCGAGATCCAGCCCGGCGACCCGCTCGAGCGGGTCCTGGGGCAGATCATGGCGGCCGACACCCGGGCGATGCACGACACCGCCGCGCTGCTCGACCTCGCCGAGGTGGAGCGGGCCGCGACGGCGATCGCGGCGGCGCGCCGGGTCAACATCTTCGGCGCCAGCGGGAGCGCGCTGGTCGGCGAGGAGATGCAGTTCAGCCTGCACCGCATCGGCGTGCCGGTGTGGGCCTGGACCGACGTGCACAACGGCCTGGCGAGCGCCGCTCTGTCCCGGCCCGGCGACGTCGCGCTCGGCATCTCGCACTCCGGCGAGACCGGCGAGACCATCGAGCTGCTGGCCGAGGCCAGCAGCCGGGGCGCGACCACGATCGCCCTGACCAGCTTCCCCAAGTCGCCGCTGGCGGAGCTGGCCGACATCGTCCTGCTCACCGCCACCCAGGCGACGACCTTCCGGCCGGACGCGCTTTCCGCGCGGCATCCCCAGCTGGTCGTCCTCGATCTTCTCTATGTCGCGGTCGCGCAGCGGACCCACGAACGTTCGCACGCGGCCTTCCAGGTAACCGCACAAGCCGTCCACGGCCACAAGGCTGTCAAGGACGGGCACACATCCTGAATCACTCTCATCCCCTCATAAATGACGAAAATATGGAGGAAGCGTGAAGCGCAAGATCGTGGCAGCCGCGGCCATCGCCGCAACGCTGCTCGGGGCCGCCGCCTGCGGCTCCAACGACGATGACTCCCCCACGACGTCCGCTTCCGGCCCGGTCGACGGCAAGGGCAAGACTCTCAAGGTCTGGCTGATGGTCGACGCGCAGAGCGCCTGGAAGGGCGTGGTCGACGACGCGTCCAAGCGGTTCACCGACGCGACCGGCGCACAGGTCGACGTCGAGTACCAGCAGTGGGCCAACCACCTCACCAAGCTCGATGCCACGCTGGCCGGCTCGGACGTGCCGGACGTGATCGAGCTCGGCAACACCGAGTTCCCGAAGTACGTGTTCTCGCAGGCGTTCGCCGCGATCAACCCGGCCGACTACGAGAACTCGGGCACCTGGCTGCAGGGCCTCAAGGGCGCCTGTGACTTCGAGGGCCAGACCTACTGCGTGCCCTACTACGCCGGCGCCCGGGTGCTGATCTACCGCACCGACCTGTTCAAGAAGGCCGGCATCGCCGACGCCCCCAAGACCTACGACGAGTTCCTGGCCGACGCCGACAAGCTGCAGGCCGCGCAGAAGTCGGACGCGAAGTTCGGCGCCGTCTACATGCCCGGCCAATATTGGTACGCGGCGATGTCGTGGGTGAAGTCGTCCGGCGGCGAGATCGCCAAGCAGGACGGCGACAAGTGGGTCGGCCAGCTGTCGCAGCCGGCCTCGATCACCGGCCTGCAGAAGTGGGTCGACATGGTCAAGAAGTACTCGAAGGCCGACCCGACCAAGAACGAGAACGACCAGGCCGGCATCTTCGCCCAGGGCCAGGCCGGCATGTTCTACGGCAACGCCTGGGAGCAGGGCGCCGCGGAGCAGGTGAAGAAGGACCCGAACGACCCGAACTCCCCGCTGGTCGACACCAAGGTCAAGGGCAAGCTGGCCGCCGCGCCGATGCCCGACGTCCCGTCCTTCCTCGGCGGCTCCAACCTCGGCGTCGCGGCCAAGAGCCAGAACAAGGAGCTGGCGGCGCAGTGGATCAAGTACTTCACCGACAGCACCGCGATGACCGGCCTGATCAAGGCCAACGCGCTGCCGAACTCCACCGCGCTGCTGGACAAGGCGGCGACTGACAACCCGACCATCGCGCCGGCCGCGCTGGCCGCCAAGAGCAGCTGGTTCACGCCGAACGCCGAGAAGTGGGCGGACGTGGAGAAGGGCAACGTCCTGCAGACGATGCTCACCGACATCCTGACCGGCAAGAAGTCCGTGGCCGACGGCGCGAAGTGGGCCGACGACCAGATCAACACGACCCTCAACGAGAGCTGATCTTCCGCTCGCCGCCCGCCTGCGCAGGCGGGCGGCGAGCTGATCACGAGAAGGATTGTTGATGTCCGTCGTCGAAACCCCGGCGACCCGCCGGACGGGCGGGTCCACACCGCACCGTGCCCCCGGCCGCGCGACCCGGACGCGCCGCCGCCAGATCGCCGGCCTGCCCTGGCTGCTCTCCATCCCCACCCTGCTGCTGCTCGCCGGGCTGCTCGGTTATCCGCTGGTGCGGATGATCGTGCTGTCCTTCCAGAACATGCGGCTGCGCGAACTGCTCAGCGGACGCACCCCACCCTGGGTGGGCTTCGACAACTACACCAAGGTCCTCACCGACTCGGTCTTCTGGACCGTGGTCGGCCGCACCGTCGCCTTCACGGTGGTCACCGTGACCGTCTCGGTCGTCATCGGACTCGCGATCGCGCTGCTGATGCGGCGGGTCGCCCGCGGGGTCCGGCTGCTCATGATCGTCGCGATGATGTTCGTCTGGGCCATGCCGCAGCTGGTCGCGGCCCAGGCCTTCCGCTGGATCACCGACTCCGACTTCGGCGTCCTCAACTACCTGATCGACATGCTGCCCGGCGTCGACTACCAGAACCACAGCTGGTTCGTGAACCCGTGGCAGGGCTGGTCGGTGATCACCACGCTGGTGGTCTGGGCCGGCATCCCGTTCCTCGCGATCACCCTCAACGCCGGGCTCACCCAGGTGCCGAAGGAGCTCGTCGAGGCGGCCACGGTGGACGGCGCATCGTCCTTGCAGACCCTGCGCAGCATCACGCTGCCGATCCTCAAGCCGCTGCTGACGATCGTCACGACGCTGTCGGTGATCTGGGACTTCGGGCTGTTCACCCAGAACTGGGCGCTGCGCGACGGCCACCCCGAGCCGCAGTTCCAGACGCTGGCGACCTACTCGTACACGCAGGCGTTCGGCCAGTCCCGCTACAGCCTGGGCTCGGCGATCTCGGTGATCACCGTGGTGCTGATGCTCGGCGTGATGGCGTTCTACATCCGGCAGATGTTCAAGATCGGGGAGGTGGACTGATGGTCGCCACGACTCCGGGCGCCCCCGCGGTGCGCCGGCGCCGGCGCACCGACGACGGCGTGGTGACCGTCGGCCGCAGCCGCGGCGGCACGATCGTCGCCAACACGACCGGCGTGATCTTCTCGCTGCTGATGTTGTTCCCGGTCTACTGGGTGCTCAACACCGCCTTCAAGCCGGCCGACGAGGTGCTCGCGCTGACCCCGACGTTCGTGCCGAAGCACCCGACCTTCGACAACTTCGTGTCGGCGTTCAAGGCGCCGCTGTTCCTGCAGAACATGCTCAACGGCCTGATCGTCACGCTGCTGGCGGTGGCCGGCGCGCTGGTGGTCGGCTTCCTGGCCTCGCTGGCGATCGCCCGGTTCAACTTCTACGGCCGCAAGGCGATCATCCTGGTCATCCTCGGCGTGCAGTTGGTGCCGCTGCTGGCGCTGCTGATCCCGCTGTTCCTGATGCTGCAGAGCGCGAACTTGACCAACAGTCTGATCGGTGTGAGTATCACCTATTTGGTCCTGATCTTGCCCTATACGGTGTGGACATTGCGTGGCTTCATTTCCGGGATTCCCCGCGAGCTCGACGAGGCGGCTCTGATCGACGGCTGCTCGCGCGGGCAGGTGTTCTGGCGCATCATCCTGCCGCTGACCGGGCCCGGCCTGGTGGCCACCAGCGTCTACGGATTCATCCAGGCCTGGAACGAATTCATCATCATCAACACGCTCAACAGCCCGGCCAAGCAGAACCTGATGGCCTGGCTGCTGCAGAACCAGACGACTCGCGGTACCGCCTGGGGTCCCCTCATGGCCGGTGCGATCATCACCTCGATCCCGGTGGTGATTTTCTTCCTGATCATCCAACGCAACATCGCCACCGGTCTCACCGCCGGTGCCGTGAAGGGCTGATCGGGTTCCCCCACAGATGAGCACAAGCACTGAGGAGATGCTGTGACCGAGATATTCGCCAAGGCCGAGGTGGATCGCCGTACGCTGCTGCGTCGCGCGGCCGCCGTCGGCCTGATGGCCACCCCGGCGGTGGGCATGCTGAGCGCCTGCGTGGGCGGCGGTGACGACGACAAGTCCCAGGAGCAGTCGACCGGCACCAAGTCGGCCGAGAACCCGCTGGGCATCGACCCCAAGGCGGGCGTCGAGATCATCATCTTCAACGGCGGCCTGGGCACGGCCTACGCCACCGACGTGGACACCCCGCTGTTCAACAAGAAGTGGCCGGACGCCAAGATCACCTACTCGGCCACCGAGCAGATCTCGACGGTCGTGCAGCCCCGGATCAACGCCGGCACCCCGCCGGACATGATCAACAACTCGGGCTCGAACCTGATGGACTTCGGCGCGATCGTCAAGGCCGGCCAGGCGGCCGACCTGACCGACCTGTTCGCGGCGCCGTCCTGGGACGTGGCCGGCAAGACCGTCGCCGAGACGCTGGTGCCGGGCGCCGTCGAGCAGGGCTCGTACGACGGCAAGCCGTTCGCGATGAACTACTCGTTCACCGTCTTCGGCCTCTGGTACAACAAGAAGCTCTTCGACTCCAAGGGCTGGAAGAACCCGGCCACCTGGGCCGAGTTCACCGCGCTCTGCGACCAGATCAAGGCGGCCGGCATCACGCCGTTCGGCTACGCCGGCGCCAACGCGTCGTACTACATGGTCCGCGCCCTGCTCACCAGCGCCGCCAAGATCGGCACCGAGCAGGCGCTCAAGGACATCGACAACCTCAAGCCGGGCGCGTGGACGGCCGAACCGATCAAGCAGGCCGCGCAAGCGTGGGGCGAGATCGGCACCAAGTACATCAACAAGACCTTCCTGGGCCTCAAGCACACCGAGGTCCAGCTGCAGCAGAACCAGGACAAGCTGGCGTTCTACCCCTGCGGCTCCTGGCTCGAGAACGAGCAGGCGAAGGACACCCCGCCCACCTTCGAGTACGCCGTGCAGGCGTACCCGAGCGTGACCGGCTCGGACAAGCTCCCGGCGACCGCCATCAACGCGGCGGCCGGCGAGATCTACTTCGCGGCGGCCAAGGGCAAGAACCCGCAGGGCGGCAAGGAGTACATCCGCGCGATGCTCTCCAAGGAGGCGGCGCTGGGCTTCACCAAGCTCACCAAGTCGCTTACGGTGGTGGCGGGCGCGGCCGACGGCCAGACCATCTCGCCCGGTCTGACCAGTGCGAACGACGTGCTCGGCAAGGCCGGCAAGGACGTGTTCATGGGCTACCTGTTCGACACCTGGTACAAGAAGCTCGACGACGAGTCGCGCGCGGCCGTCAACGACCTGATGTTCAAGGGTGGCGACGCCAACAAGTTCTGCGAGCGGATGGAGGCGGCCTCCCAGGCCGTCGCCAAGGACTCCTCGATCACCAAGTTCACCCGTAGCTGAGTACCAAGAGGTAGGCGCCATGCGGCACGGCAAGTATCCCTTCATCATCGGCTTCCTTGTCGTGCCGGTGGCGCTCTACTGCACCTTCGTGGTGGCGGCCTACATCCAGGCCTTCCAGCTATCGGTGACCAACTGGTCCGGCTTCGGGCCGATCAAGTACGTCGGCTTCGACAACTTCACCAAGCTCTGGCACGACGACCTGTTCTGGGAGTCGTTGCGGCACAACCTGTTCCTGCTCATCCTGCTGCCGATCATCACGATCGCGGTGGCGCTGGTCTTCGCGTTCCTGCTGAACGTCGGCGGCAGCCACAAGGGCGGCGTGACCCGCGGCGTGCGGGGCTCCAAGGTCTACCGGATCATCTTCTTCTTCCCGCAGCTGCTGGCGCTGGCCATCGTCGCCGTGATCTTCGGCCGGGTGTTCGGCCCCGACAAGAGCGGCATGCTCAACGGCCTGTTCCCCGACTCGTGGAGCCCGTGGCTGTTCCTGGCCGACGAGCGCTGGGCCATGACGTGCATCCTGGTCGTGCTGATCTGGCAGGCGATCGGCTTCTACGTGGTGCTGTTCTCGGCCGGCATGGGCTCGATCTCGTCCGACATCTACGAGGCCGCCGCCCTCGACGGCGCCTCCCGGATCACCCTGTTCTTCCGGATCACGGTCCCGCTGCTGTGGGGCACGATCCAGGTCGCCTGGGTCTACCTCGGCATCGCGGCCTTCGACGCGTTCGCGATCGTCAACATCATCACCGTCGACCGCGGCGGCCCGAACGGCGCGTCGTCCGTGCTGAGCCTCATGATCTACCGCAACACCTTCGAGTTCTCGCAGGTCGGCTACGCCTCCGCGCTCGGCGTCGTGTTGTTCTTCCTGACCCTGACCTTCGCGGCGCTGACCCTGCGGGTCACCCGGCGCGAGTCCGTCGAAGCCTGAGGTCGAGCGATGACCAACGTCACCAACGCTCCCGCGATCGTCCCGGACACCACGGCCAAGAGCGCCGGCGTCAAGCCCAGCCAGAAGCGCGAGGTCAACGCGCTCACCGGCATGGCGCACATCGGCCTGGTCCTGTGGGCGATCGTCACCGCCGGCCCGCTCATCTGGGTGCTGCTCGCGTCCTTCAAGAGCAACACCGAGATCTTCCTCGGCAAGCCGTTCGCGCTGCCGCAGAGCTTCTCGTTCCAGACGTACGTGGACGCGTGGACCGAGGCGCACATCGGTCGCTACTTCTTCAACAGCGTCCTGGTGGTCCTCCTCAGCACCGCCGGCACCATGGTCCTCGGCTCGATGGCCGCCTACGTGCTGGCCCGCTACCGCTTCTTCGGCAACCGGTTCATCTATTACCTGTTCGTCTCGGGCCTGGCCTTCCCGACCTTCATGGCCCTGGGCCCGCTGTTCTACATCCTGCGCAACATGGGCCTGCTCGGCACGTACACCGGCCTGGTGCTGGTCTACATCGCCTACTCGCTGCCGTTCACGGTCTTCTTCCTGGCGGCGTTCTTCAAGACGCTGCCCTACGAGATCGAGGAGGCGGCCACCGTCGACGGCGCCTCACACACTCGCAAGTTCTTCCAGATCATGATGCCGATGGCCCGCTCCGGCCTGGTCAGCATCACCATCTTCAACATCGTCGGCCAGTGGAACCAGTACCTCTTGCCGGTAGTGGTGATCAGCGGCCCCGGCGCCGAGCAGAAAATGCTGCTCACCCAGGGCATAGCCCAGATCAGCGTCTCGGCCGGCTACCACGCCCAGTGGTCGACGCTGTTCGCCGCCCTGACCCTGTCGATCCTCCCGATGATCGTCGTCTACGCCATCTTCCAGCGCCAGATCCAGGCCGGCCTCACGGCCGGCGCGGTGAAGTAGACGTCCGCCGTGGTTGCGCTTCTTTTCCGGTACGCGTTCGCATAAGCCCCCGCCGAGCCGCCCGGCGCCGCAGTGGGTCACCCTCCGCGCGCGGCCGCCGGGCTGTCCCGCGTGGCCGGCGGACTACCCATCAACTCAGCGCTCGCGGACGGTCAGGCGCCCTCCGTCTCCTTGCCGCCGAAGAGTCCCGCCAGGATCAGCGCTCCGCCGACGGCCAGGACCACCCACCCGAAGACCATCGGAATGGCGTTCAGCGCACTCAGGAACCAGACGTCCGCATCCAGCGCATTGGCCAGCACGATGACCAGCCCGACCACGAACAGCGCGACCGAGGTCCACCCGACACCGTCTTGACGAAACGGATTCACAGGCCCTCGCCTCCCCGGGAGACCCTATGGTACTTCGCGGTTGGCGGCCGGGCAGGGCGTTCTTCTGTCCGTTTGTTCGCCAATCAGCTCGATGCCCCGGTGCCTTCGGATCCCGTGAAAACTTATTGTCCTTCGGAATGATCGAACAGTGGCCTGGCCGGGTCGGTCTGCGGGAAAATGGTTTATGCGGCAGCTGCAGTTGTTCACCACGGCGCAATTGGCGACGATGCGCGATACGACGAAGCGTCGCAACTATTCCGCCGAGGCCGAGAGATTCCGGCGGGAGCATCAGCGGCATCGCGTTTGGGGTTTGGCACAACGCCACGCGCGCAAACTGCGCTCCATTTACGGCCACATCCCGAGCGACGAGGAATTGAGGGCCGAGGGGCGCGACCGCGGCACGGCGGCGTCCGCGTCCGGAACGTCCGAGCAGGCACACAGCCGGTCGGCTGTCTCGCCAGAGTCGACGCCCAGCATGCCGGAACCGATCGCGCCGGAGCAGATCGTGCCGGAGCAGATGGTGCCGGAGCAGGCCGTGCGGCACGCTGACGTCAGCTCGGCACCGCGGACGCATGGTGGATCGTCCCGTGTGCTGGGTCACGTTGCGTCATGGGCGTCCCGTCGGGGCCGATGGGCACTGCCGGAATCGACAGTGAGGAAGCCCGTTCATGGCGAAGGCCGACGACGTACTGCGTCGGTACGACAAGGTGATCTCGGAAGCGGTCCGGCGCGGGCTGGTGCACAACGTCGCCGAGGACGAGCGGCTCGACGGGCGCACGATCACGCTGGGCGGCCGGCCGATGGTGAACTTCGGCTCCTGCAGCTACCTGGGGCTGGAGACCTATCCGGCGCTGCGGGCCGGCGTGGTCGACGCCCTGGATCGGTTCGGTACCCAGTTCTCCTCGTCGCGGGCGTATCTGTCGTCGCCGGGCTACCCCGTGGTCGAATCGGCGATCGGCGAGCTGCTCGGCCGTCCCACGATCCTCGCCCCGAGCACCACCATGGGTCACATGGCCGCGATGCCGACCGTCATCGGCGGCGACGACCTGTTGCTGCTCGACCACCAGGTGCACAACAGCGTGCAGACCGCCGCCAAGCTGGCCCAGGCGCAGGGCAGCCGAGTCGAGGTCATCCCGCACAACGAGCTGCACACGCTGCGGCAGCGCATTCGAGATCTCCGGCATGCGCACCCGCGGATCTGGTACGCGCTCGACGGGCTCTACAGCATGTACGCCGACTTCGCTCCTTTCGCGGAGCTGAACGACCTCATGGCCGAGCACGAGCAGCTCTGGCTGTACGTCGATGACGCGCACTCCTTCTCGTGGACCGGACGGCACGGTCGAGGCCGGGCGCTGGAGGAGCTCAGCCCGCTCGCGCTGTCACGCAGTGTGGTGGCGGGATCGCTGAACAAGTCCTTCGCCGCCGCCGGTGGCGCGCTGAGCTTCCCCGACGCCGAGATGCGCCGGCGGGTGTTCACTCTCGGCGGGCCCCTGATCTTCTCGGGTCCGGTGCAGCCGCCGATGCTCGGCGCCGTCCTAGCCTCCGTCCAGCTGCACGGAACCGCGGAGGTGGCCGAGCGCCAGGAGCGCCTCCTGCACCTCATCCGGCTTTTCAACCGGCTCGCCGCCGACCGCGGGCTACCGCTCGTGAGCCGCAGCGAGGCGCCGATCCGCTGCATCGCGGCCGGCGGCCCGCAGGTGGCGTTCCATCTGGCCGACCGCCTCCGCGCCGCCGGATATTTTACCGATGTCGCCACTTCCCCGGCGGTACCGGCGAAGCGCTCCGGCGCCCGCATCACCATCACCGCCCACCACACCGACGAGGACATCGCCGGGATCGTGGACGTCCTGGCCGAGGCGCTGCCACAGGCGCTTGCCGAGGAGGGCGAGAGCCTCGCGAGCCTCGGCTGGGCGTTCGAGCCGGACGGCGGCGACAGCCCGCCCTGCCCGCCGCCGCCTGACCCGGCAGCCGCACCCGACCGGCTCTGTTCCGACGCAAGCGACGATGTAATCATGCGCACGGCGCGACTGTCCTTTGCGCCCGGGCTCGGCGGAACGTTGCATGCTCCACCCTTGCCGGACGCCGAGCGCCTGTCGTCATCGCTCGGCCGGACGCGGCACGGCCACAACCTTGACCAGCCGATCCAGCCCGACGAAATCGCCGGGATGGGTGGTGTAGAGCGGAAGCCGGTTCGCCGCCGCGATGGGGTCGAAGGTCGTCTCGGGGTGCTGCAGGACGCTGGTCCGCCTGGCCCGTTCGGCGGGGTCGCGATTGTGCTACGGGGTGCTACCGACCGGGTCGAAAGAGTCCGGGCCGGCCTCGATGGCGTCGCCGCTGTGGTTCGGCTGGGTGCGTCTGCGGGCCCGGCAGAGCACGATCGCCGAGTAGCCGTGGGTGGCGTCCTGCGACGTCTCTCGGACCTGGATCGAGCCGTCGAGTGGGTCGAACTCGGGCCGCAGCGCCGCGCGGAGGTCGTGTTCGTCGACGTCGGCGCCGGGAAAGGTCTTTCCGGCGACGGTGTAGCCCCGGCAGCGGCGTAGCGCGGCGGTGATGAACAGGCCGCCGGGCTGGACCAGGCCGGTGATGTGCCGCATGAACAGCAACCAGGTCGTGCGGTCGGCGGTGGCGGAGTCCGCGCAGTAGGGGCTGATCACGGTGGCGTAGTGACGGTCGACCGGGCGGGGGTGGCGGGCGTCGACCCGTACGAGTCTGGTGATTTTTGTTCTGGTGAGGTCCTCGCGTGCGGCGATCTCCTCGTCGGTGGGGTGGCTGATGCCCTCGCACTGCAGGGTGTAGCGGACGAACGGACGCCAGTCGTGGGCTCCCGGTTCGCGGCGGATCCACCGCCGGATCTCGGCCAGGTTCGCCGGCAGGTAGTCGCCCAGGTGGATCTCGGACGCGGTCTCGGCCGCGGCGAACACGTGGTGCAGGGTGGGCCCGACGCCGAAGAACAGCACCGGCCGGCCGGCTTCGGCGTGCCGGATGGCGTCGACCAGGAACGCGACGGTGGCCACCTCGTCCGGTTCCACCGTGCGGTAGTAGCCGGCGAGGTACTCCGCCGGTTCCCAGTCGGTGTCGAACGACGCGTACCGGCGGCAGCGACGCAGCAGGCCGACGGTGATGCCGGCGAGGCCGTACTCGTACAGTGCGGCGGCGAGGTTGGCGCCGGCGAGGAAGGCGAGAGCATCGGTGCCGGTGACGGTGTCGCTGAGCGCCGCGGTACCGAAGGCGCCGGCGTAGTAGACGCCCTCCGCGGCCACCTGCGTGCCGGCGTACCCGATTGCCGCGGCCAGCCGCGACACGCCGGTGTTGCTCGAGGTGCGGCGGGCGAGGTCGTACGCCGCCTTGGACAGGACGTTGGTGCTGGTCCCGGTGGTCAGCAGCAAATTCCAGTTGGCCCGCAGACTGGCCCGCAGCCCGACGGCCCAGGCAGCATAGGTGAGCGCCAGGAACAGCAGCAGCCACGAGCGGTCGAGGCCGGCGATCAGCCCGGAAGCGACCAGGGCGACCCCGGCCGCCGCGGCGAAGGCGTCCAGTGCGTAGTTCGACGCCACGGTGGCGGCGAGGCTGACAGTCCAGTTTCTGAGCCCGACCGCCCGTGCGTTCATGGTGATATCCCCGTTTGGCTCGTGGAAGAGATGTGGCCCGAGGATCGGCCGGCCGGGTGCTCACTTTCCAGGCCAGATACTGTCCAATGGCGCCCGGCTCCGTCCGTACGTACGCGAAAATGGCGCGACATCTGTCGCCCGGACCCGGAAACTTTCCGGGTGATCGTCGACGCAGTCCTTCGCCAAGCGCGTCCGCCGTCACGTCTGGCCGGACGGCTCTCGGTCCAGTCGTTGCTCTTCGCCCTCGGTGAAGGCGCCTTTTTGACCGGCTCGGCGGTCTTCTTCACCCAGATCGTCGGGCTGTCCGCGGCCCAGGTCGGACTCGGCCTGACCTGCGCGGGGATCGCCGCGTTCCTGGCGGCGCTGCCGATGGGCAAGCTGGTCGACCGCTTCGGGCCGAAGCGGATGTGGGCGGTCAGCGCGGGCGGGCAGGCGGCGATGTTCGCGGTCTGGCCGCTCATCACCGACTTCCGCGGCTACGTCGCGATGGCCGTCGTCATGGAGGTCATCGGCGCCCTCGGCGGCGCCGCGCACGGCGCGTACACGATCGACGCCCTGCCGCCCGGCGAGCGGGTGAAGTCACGGGCCTACATGTATTCGGCGCTCAATCTCGGCTTCACCCTCGGCTCCCTCATCGGCGGCGTCGCGCTGGCATTCCACTCCAACGAGATCCTGCACGCGCTGCCCTGGTTCACCGCCGCGGTCTTCCTGGTGAACGCTGCCGCCATCAGCCGGTTGCCACGGGCCCGGCACGACAACCGCACGCCCGTGGAACGCAAGGTGAAGGTGCCCGGGCCGGGGCCGCTGCGCAACCCCGGGTGGCTGCTCACCAACTTCTTCGACGGGGTGTTCTGGACCAACCAGGTGCTGCTCAACGTCGTGATCCCGTTGTGGCTGGTGGAGCAGACCGATGCGCCGCGGGTGCTGCTCGCCTTCCTGTTCGGGACCAACACGGTGATGTGCATCTTCCTGCCGATGGTCGCGGCGCGCGGGGTCACCGGCATCTCCACCGCGCTGCGGGCGGTCCGGGTGTCGTCGACCTTCTTCGTGATCTCCTGCCTGATCACGCTGGTGACGCACGACACCGTCGGCTGGGTCACGATCTTCCTGGTCTGGCTGGGGCACGTCACCGTGACCGGGGCCGAGCTCTACCTCTCGGCGGCCAACTGGACGTTCGAGGCCGAGCTGATGGACCCGCGGCAGCGGGGGGCATACCAGGGCGCGGCCGACATGGCCGGCACTCTCGGCAAGGTGTGGGCGCCGGCGGTGTACACCTTCCTCGCCATGAACTGGGGCGCCGCCGGCTGGCTGGTGATCGCCGGCATCGTCGTGGTGGCCACCATCGGCGTGCACCCCTCGACCCGGCTGGCGCGGCGGTTCCTCGAGACCCACGTGCCGCCCGACGTGTTGAACGACGCCCGCGCCTCCGGCCCCGATACCGGCGATCTGGTCGAGGTCCCGTCGCTCACCGGGGCCGACGCGTCGGTCACCGATCACGTCGCCCGCCCCGATCAGCCGAGGTAGCCGGGCGGATCGTGGATCCGCCCGGCGCCACTGCTAAAGCTCGTCCAGATCGATCGTCTCGGCCATGACCCGCATCCCGGCGTCGTTGGGGTGCAGGCCGTCGCCGCCGTCGTAGGCCGGGTTCAACCGGTCCGGATCGGCCGGGTCGGCCAGCGCGCGGTCGAAGTCGGCCACCTCGTCATACTCGCCGCTGGTGCGGATCCACTGGTTGACCGCGTCGCGAACCTTCTCACCGTCTTCGGTGTAGTAGCCGGGATACGTCACGCCGGCGAACGGCAGGATGGTCGCGCCGACCATCGTGACCCCCCGGGCGTGGGCGGCCCGGATCAGCTTCCGGTGCCCGGCGATCAACTCTTCCGCGGTCACCGCCTTCGAATCGGGGCCGACGCCCAGACCGATGTCGTTGATGCCCTCGAGCACGATCACCGTTCGTACGCCCGGCTGGCCCAGCGCGTCCCGGCCGAACCGTGCGATGGCCCGGTCCCCGAAGCCCGGACTGTCGGTCAGGACCCGGTTGCCCCCGATGCCGGCGTTGACGACGCCTTTGTCGCAGTGCGCGGCGACCAATCGTTCGGCCAGCTCATCCGGGTAGCGGTTGTTCGCATCCGGCGTCGAGAACGACCCATCGGTGATCGAGTCGCCGAACGCCACGACCGCGCCGCCATGCCGGCCGGACACATCGATGCCGGAAAGGTAGTACCAGGACTGCGACGTTTCCGTGTACGAGCCGGCCGACCCGTCCCGCAGATGGTTGCCCGCGGCGCGGTAGGAGGTCGCCAGCGCGAACGGGTGGAACGTGGCCGGTCCGGTGCGCTTCGCGAAGTAGAAGGTCACGGTCAGCCGCTCCAGCGGGGCGACGCGAAGCCGCACGGCGTCGGAGGCGACCTGCCGGCCCGCCGGGACGACGGTCGAACGCTTGCCGGCGAAAAGCACCGGGCGCAGCGAACCCGGCACGATGGACGCGCCCTCGGCCGTCCGGCCGATGGTGGCGCCGGTGAGACGCAGCGGACCGGTGCCGTAAACGTTGGACAACCGGACGCGTACCTCGGAGCCGCCGCGGCTGATCCGGACAACCTGTCGAAGGGACTGGTTCTCGAAGCCATCGGCCCAGTTCACACCCCCGAAGGGGTCCGGAGCCGCGGCGATGTTCGCCGTCGCCCACGTCGCGGTCCATTGCCGTCCCGGGTGGCCGGGATGTGCGGTCGCAGGAGCAGCGGTCATGGGTGTCGCCAGCAGCACCGCGAGCACAACTGCGCCCGCCGCGCGTAAGGCCCTGGTCATCATTCGTACCTCGCTCTCCGCCATATCGATCTGCCTGAGGATGTAGACAGTCTGGCGGCGTCGAGCTCATCGGTGCTTGCCTGTGACCCGCTCGCGGCGACAAATCGCCCGGTGGCGAGAGGCCTGGCCGGGGTCACTGAGCGGGCGCTGGGATGGGCTCCCACCACGTCGCGTTGGCGGCCGCGTGGGCTGTGGGCTCGATGATCTCCCAGATGTCGGTGACCAGCTTGCCGTCGAGGCGCAGGATGTCGACGACCACAACGTCCGAGCCATGGTCGGGCAGGCGGCGCCGCGAGTGGACCATGACGTGGTCGCCGTCGGACAGCAGGTGGTGGATCTCGATCTGCATGCCGACCGTCGGGCCGAGCGCGTCGACGCCGCCCGGTTCCATCAGGCCGGCCAGCGCCTGCTGGACGATGCGCTTGTTCTCCGTGGTCATGACCGCAAGTGTCTGGCCCCCGCCGCCGGCTGTCGATGAAATGGGAGTTCATGGCGTCCGGCGGGAGGATGAGTACGCTCGCGGTGGTGTACGGGGTGGGAGAGCTTCTGCGTCAGTGGCGGCAGCGCCGGGGCCTCAGTCAACTCGACCTGGCCATCGCCGCGGACGTGTCGGCGCGGCACGTCAGCCTGCTCGAGACCGGCAAGTCGAAGCCGAGTGCCGACATGGTCCTCCGGCTCGCGGATCAACTGCACGTTCCGCTGCGTGACCGGAATCGGTTGTTGCTCGCCGCCGGCTTCGCACCGCGGTACGCGGAAAGCCCGCTCGACGACGGCGCGATGGCCGCCGCCCTCGACGCGGTGCCCGGGTGCTCCGGGCGCACGAGCCCTATCCCGCGCTGGTCTTCGACCGCCGGTGGAACATTGTGATGACCAACAGCGCGGTCGACCCGTTCCTGGCGCGGGTCGATCCCGAGCTGCTCCGGCCGCCGGTCAACCTGGTGCGGCTGGGCCTGGACCCGCGCGGCTTCGCGCCGATGGTGGTCAACCTCGCCGACGTACGGGCGGTCTTCCGCAGCCGCATCTCACGCCAGCTCGCCGCCGCCCCCGATCCGGAGCTCACCGCTCTCTACGAGGAACTGCTGACCTCCCCACCCCGGCGACGCGGCGGGACCACGGGCCGGCGCCGACGTGGTCATCCCGATGATTCTGCGCATCGGCGGCCGCGAGGTGCGGCTGTTCTCGACCATCACCACGTTCGGCACCCCGATGGACATCACGATCGACGAGATCGCGATCGAGTCCTACTACCCGGCCGACGCGGAGAGCGCCTCGTTCTTCACGCGAGGACCGTAACGCGTCTGCCACCGGGCCCGCCCGGCGGCCGGGCGCGGGGCTGTTGTTGCAGCCAGGCCGTCCGGCGCGCCGGGTGCTGGTGCGGGGCCCGTACGCGAAAAAAGCGTAACTTTCAGTCGAAGCTGGCGAAATACGACGCGGCCATGTCGGCGTCGCTGTGGCCCTTTTCGCCGGCCCGGCGGAAGCGTTCCGCGCCGGCCGCGGCCACATCCAGGCGTACGCCGTTGTCCTGGCCGGCCTCGACGATCAGGCGGGCGTCCTTCTCGGCCGTGCCCACCGCGAAGCTGGCCGGCGTGAGCCGGTCCTCGAGGATCAGCTGGGACTTGGCGTGCAGGTAGCCCATGTCCAGCGGACCACCCGCGATGAGCTGGAAGAACGCGTCGGGCGCCACGCCCAGGCCCGTGGCCAGCGCCAGCGTCTCGGCCGCGCCGTGGGTCACCGCCAGCACCCAGCTGTTGGCGACCAGCTTCAGCTTGGTGGCGCTGGCGTCGGCGGCGTCGTCGCCGGTCCAGACGGTCCGGGCGCCGACCGCGTCGAAGATCGGCTGGACGGCGGACCGGTACTGCGCCGGGCCGGCGGCCAGCACGCTGAGCTGCCCGGCCTCGGCCGGCTGGCGGGTGCCCAGGACCGGCGCGTCGAAGAAGATCACACCGCGCTCGGCCGCCGCGGCGGCGAGCTTCGCGACGTCGGCGGGGGAGGAGGTGGTCGACTGGATCCAGTACGTGCCGGGGCGCAGCGAGCCGGCCGCCTGCTCGATGACCTCGCGCACGGTCTCGCCGTCGAAGAGCATGGTCAGCACGACGTCGGCGTGCCGGACGGCCTCGGCCGGGGTGGCGGCGGTGGGCAGGCCGGTCGCCTCGGCCTTCTCGGGCGAGCGGTTCCACACGGTGACGGTGTGGCCGGCCGTCGCGATGTTCTTCGCCATCGCGGCGCCCATGATGCCGGCGCCGAGGACGGCTACCTTCAGTCCTTCACTCATACGCCCTTTCTACAACGCCATCTTCAGCAGCGCCTCGGTCGCCGGGCCCGGCGGCGTCGCGGGCAGCGCCACGGAGACCTGCCAGGACGCCTCCTGGGTCTTGAGCGCCGCCGCGTGCAAGCCCTTGGCCTGCGGCTTGCGGGTCACCGGGGCCGGCACCAGCGCCACCCCGAGGCCCTGGCGCACGAAGTCGAGCAGCGTGTGCACGTCGTTGACCTCGACGCTGATCCGCCGGTCGGCCAGCGCCAGATCGTTGACCCGGCGGGCGCCCCAATCCGCGCTGAAGTCGACGAAGTCCTCGTCCCGGAGATCGTCCACGGCGACCACGTCAAGATCGGCAAGTGCGTGGCCGGGGTGCGTGAGCAGCATCATGTCCTCGGTGGCGAGGTGCATCAGACGTACGCCCTCGGGCGCCGGACCGGGCAGCGCGACAAAACCGACATTGAGCCGGCCCTGCCGGATCTGCTCCACGATCTGGCCCGAGCCCGCGTAGCGCAGCCGGATCTCCACTCCCGGATGGGCCCGGCGGAACGACGCCAGCACCGGCGGGAGGTCGATCACGCCGAGGCAGTGCTCCGATCCGACGGTGAGGCTGCCGCGCAGCAGCCCGCGCACCGCCGCCACCGCGTCCCGGGCCGCCGACGCGCTGGCCAGCGTGCGATGCGCCTCGGCGAGCAGCGCCCGGCCCGCGTCGGTCAGCTCGACCCGGCGGGTGTTGCGCACGAAGAGGTCGGCGTCCAGGTCCTTCTCCAGGGCCCGGATCGACGCGGACAGCCCGGACTGGGCCACCCGCATCCGCTCGGCGGCCCGGGTGAAATGCCGCTCCTCGGCGACCGCGACGAAATACTCGAGATGGCGAAGCTCCACGATTCAGAAGTCTAGGTGCTGAATCCGAGCGGTTTCTTCTGTTGGACGGGACCGCGCGCGTGAACCAGGCTGGGACGCATGCGAACTCGACGTATCGGCGATGTCCAGGTCAGCGCCATCGGTCTCGGCGGCATGCCGATGTCGATCGAAGGACGGCCCGACGAGGACCGCTCGGTCCGCACCGTGCACGCCGCGCTGGACGCCGGCATCACCCTGATCGACACCGCCGACGCCTACCACATCCACGCCGACGAGGTCGGGCACAACGAGACCCTGATCGCGCGGGCTCTCGCGTCGTACGGCGGGGACACCTCGTCGGTGCTGGTCGCCACCAAGGGCGGCCACCTGCGCCCCGGCGACGGCAGCTGGACCATCGACGGGTCGCCGTCGCACATCTTCGCGGCCTGCGAGGCGTCGCTGAAGCGCCTCGGCGTCGAGGCGATCGGCCTGTACCAGTACCACCGGCCCGACCCGCGGGTGCCGTGGGCCGACTCGATCGGCGCGATCCGCGACCTGCTCGACACCGGCAAGATCCGCATGGCCGGCGTCTCGAACGCGAACCCCGCGCGGATCCGCGAGGCGCAGGAGATCCTCGGCGGCCGCCTGGTCTCGGTGCAGAACCAGTTCTCCCCGTCGTTCCTCTCCTCGGCGCCGGAGCTCGCGCTCTGCGACGAGCTGGGCATCGCCTTCCTGCCGTGGTCGCCGCTGGGCGGCATCGGGCGGGCCGGCGATCTGGCCGGCGGGTTCGCCACGGTGGCCGAGCGGTACGGGGTCAGCCCGCAGCAGGTGTGCCTGGCCTGGCATCTGGCCAAGTCGCCGGTGGTCATCCCGATCCCGGGCGCGTCCCGCCCGTCCTCGATCGCCGACTCGGCCGCGGCGGCTGATTTGTCGCTTTCGGCCGACGATCTCGCTCTTCTTCCCTGAGGATCAATGGCGTGTCTGCCTACGAAGCTTTCCCGGACCGGTACTCGTCGATGGCGTACCGGCGCACCGGCCGCAGCGGGCTCAAGCTGCCCGAGATCTCGCTCGGCCTCTGGCACAACTTCGGTGACGACCGGCCGTTCGAGACCCAGCGGGCCGTCCTGCGGCGCGCTTTCGACCTCGGCATCACCCACTTCGACCTGGCCAACAACTACGGCCCGCCGTACGGCTCGGCCGAGACCAACTTCGGCCGCCACCTGGCGGCGGATTTCGCTCGCCACCGGGATGAATTGATCATCTCGACCAAGGCCGGGTACGACATGTGGCCCGGCCCCTACGGCGAGTGGGGGTCACGGAAGTATCTGACCGCCTCGCTCGACCAGTCGCTGCGGCGGATGGGCCTCGACTACGTCGACATCTTCTATTCGCATCGGCTCGACCCCGACACCCCGCTCGAGGAGACGATGGGGGCGCTGGCCTCGGCCGTGCGCGCGGGCAAGGCGCTCTACGTCGGCATCTCGTCGTATTCGCCGGCCAAAACCGCCGAAGCCGCCGGCATCCTGCGCGACCTCGGGACGCCGCTGCTGATCCACCAGCCGTCGTACTCGATGCTGAACCGCTGGATCGAACAGGACGGGCTCCTCGACGTGCTGGAGGAGGCCGGGGCGGGCTGCATCGGCTTCTCCCCGCTGGCGCAGGGCATGCTGACCGACCGCTACCTCGACGGGGTTCCGTCGGGCTCGCGGGCCAGCGAGGGCAAGTCGCTCTCCACCGAGCTGCTCTCGTCCGGCAATCTGGAGAAGATCCGGGCGCTGAACGAGATCGCCGCCCGCCGCGGCCAGTCGTTGGCCCAGATGGCGATCGCGTGGTCCATCCGCGACCCGCGGATGACGTCGGTCGTGCTGGGCGCGAGCAGCGTGGCCCAACTGGAGAACAACGTGGCGTCGCTGACCAACGCGTCCTTCACGGCCGACGAGCTGGCCGAGATCGACAAGTACGCCACCGAGTCGGGGATCAACCTGTGGGCGCGGTCCAGCGAGGCCGGTTAGAGTCCACGGCGTGAAAGCGATCATCTTCCATGGGACCGGGGGAAATCCGGACGTCGCGTGGTATCCGTGGCTGGCGGAACGACTCCGGTCCCGCGGCTACGAGGTCGAGGTGCCGCCCTACCCGGACCTGAACGTCGCGCCGATCGCCGGCTTCCTCCCCGGTGTGCTCGCCAACCATGAGTTCGACGAGCACACCGTGCTGGTGGGGCACTCCGGCGGGGCCGCGTTGCTGCTCGCGGTCCTGGAGCACGTGCGGGTGGACCGGGCGTTCCTGGTGGCCGGCTACAGCACGCAGCCGAACACCTCGGACGAGCCCGTGCTGCAGGAGAGCTACGACTGGGACGTGATCCGCTCGAACGTGCGGGACATCTACTTCATCAACTCCGCCGAGGACCCCTACGGCTGCGACGCCGGCCAGGGGCGGGCCATGTTCGACCGGCTCGGCGGCACCCAGATCGTGCGCAACGACGGGCACTTCGGCGACTACAACCAGGACTACGACGAGTTCCCGCTGCTGGACCGGCTCATCGGCTGACCCGGCCCGGCAGCGGGGGCGTCACTCGGGCTCGTAGGCCAGGTTGGGCCGCAGCCAGCGTTCGACCTCCTCGACCGGCATGCCGCGCCGGGCCGCGTAATCGGCGATCTGATCCGCGCCGAGCCGGCCGACGGTGAAGTAGCGGGAGTCGGGGTGCGCGAAGATCAGGCCGCTCACGGCCGCGGCGGGGGTCATCGCGTACGACTCCGTCAGGTCCACGCCGATCGCGTCGGTGCCGAGCAGGTCGAACAGGTCCTTCTTTTCGCTGTGGTCGGGGCTCGCGGGGTAGCCCAGGGCCGGCCGGATGCCGCGGAAGCGCTCGGCGTGCAGGTCTTCCAGGGCGGGCTGGGCGTCCGGCTCGAACCACTCGCGGCGGACCTTGAGGTGCAGGTACTCCGCGAACGCCTCGGCCAGGCGGTCGGCCAGCGCCTTGACCATGATGGCCCGGTAGTCGTCGTTCTCGGCCTCGTACCGGGCGGCCAGCTCCTGCGCGCCGTGGATGGCGACCGCGAAGCCGCCCAGGTGGTCGCCGGCCGGCGCGATGTAGTCGGCCAGCGAGCGGTTGGCGCGCCCGGCCGGCTTCTGGGTCTGCTGGCGCAGCATCGGGAACTTCGCGCCGTTGTCCAACACGATGTCGTCGCCCTCGGCGTGCGCTCCCCAGAAGCCGTACAGGCCGCGGGCCTGGAACGAGCCCTCGGCGATGATCTTGTCGAGCAGGGTGTTGGCGTCGTCCCACAACTCGCGGGCCACCGGCTGCTCGAGGATCTGCGGGAACTTGCCCTTGAGCTCCCAGGCCAGGAACAGGAACGTCCAGTCGACCATCTCGCGCAGCTCGGCGATGGACGGCTCGACCACCCGTACCCCGGTGAAAGCGGGCGTGGGCAGGTCGCTGAAGTCGACCACCTCGCGGTTGGCGCGGGCCGCCGCCAGCGAGAGCAGCGGCTGAGCGTGCCGGTTGGCGTGCTGCTCGCGCAGCCGCTCCTGCTCGGCCCGGTTGGCGGCGTCCAGCTTTTCCGCGCGGTCGGGGTCGAGCAGGTCGGAGACCACGCCGACGACCCGGGAGGCGTCGAGCACGTGCACCGTGGACGCCGCGTACGCCGGGGCGATGCGCACCGCCGTGTGCTGCTTGGACGTGGTTGCGCCGCCGATCAGCAGCGGGACCTTGAGGCCGCGCCGCTCCATCTCGGCGCCCACCGCGACCATCTCGTCGAGCGATGGGGTGATCAGGCCGGACAGCCCGACCACGTCGGCGCCCTCGGCCACCGCGGTGTCCAGGATCTTGGCGGCCGGCACCATCACGCCGAGGTCGATCACCTCGTAGTTGTTGCAGCCCAGCACCACGCCCACGATGTTCTTGCCGATGTCGTGCACGTCGCCCTTGACCGTGGCCAGCACGACCTTGCCCTGGCCGCGGCTGGTCTCGGCCCGGCCCTCCAGGCGCGCCTGCTCCTTCTCGGCCTCCATGTACGGCTCGAGGTAGGCCACCGAGCGCTTCATCACCCGGGCGCTCTTGACCACCTGGGGCAGGAACATCTTGCCCGAGCCGAACAGGTCGCCGACGATCTTCATGCCGTCCATGAGCGGACCCTCGATCACCTCGAGCGGCCGGGGGTACAGCTGCCGGGCCTCCTCGGTGTCCTCCTCGATGAAGTCGACGATGCCGTGCACGAGCGCGTGCGACAGCCGCTCGGCGACCGGGCCCTCGCGCCAGGACAGGTCGACCTCGCGCTGCTTGCCCTTGCCGGTGACGGTCTGGGCGAAGGTCACCAGCCGGTCGGTGGCGTCCGGCCGGCGGTCGAACAGCACGTCCTCGACCAGTTCCAGCAGGTCGGCCGGGATGTCCTGGTAGACGGCGAGCTGGCCGGCGTTGACGATGCCCATGTCGAGCCCGGCCTGGACCGCGTAAAAGAGGAAAGCGGAGTGCATGGCCTCGCGGACCACGTCGTTGCCGCGGAACGAGAACGACAGGTTGGATATGCCGCCGCTGGTGCGGGCGCCGGGGCAGCGCTGCTTGATCAGCGGGAGCGCCTCGATGAACGCCTTCGCGTACCCGTTGTGCTCGCTGATGCCGGTCGCGACGGCCAGCACGTTCGGGTCGAAGATGATGTCGTCGGGCGCGAAGCCGGCGCCGACCAGCAGGTCGTAGGCGCGGCCGCAGATCTCGACCTTGCGGTCGCGGGTGTCGGCCTGGCCCTGCTCGTCGAAGGCCATCACGACCACGCCGGCGCCGAACTCGCGGATGCGGCGGGCGTGGTCGAGGAAGACCTCCTCGCCCTCCTTGAGGCTGATCGAGTTGACCACGCCCTTGCCCTGCACGCACTTGAGCCCGGCCTCGAGCACGCTCCACTTGGAGCTGTCGATCATGACTGGGATGCGGGCGACCTCGGGCTCGGTGGCGATGAGGTTGAGGAACGTGGTCATCGCCTGCTCGCTGTCGAGCAGGTCGGCGTCCATATTCACGTCGAGCAGGTTGGCGCCGCCGCGCACCTGGTCGAGCGCCACCTCGACGGCGCCCTGGTAGTTGTCGGCCTCGATGAGCCGGCGGAAGCGGGCCGAGCCGGTGACGTTGGTGCGCTCGCCGATCATCACGAAGCCGGTGTCGGGGCCGATCTCGAAGGGCTCGAGGCCGCTGAACCGGGTGGTGGGCGCCGGCGCGTCGATCCGGCGGGGCGCCTGCCCGGCGGCCTCGGCGGCGATCCGCCCGATGTGCGCGGGCGTCGTCCCGCAGCAGCCGCCGACGATGTTGACCAGGCCGGCCCGGACGAACTCGCCGACCAGGGCCGAGGTCTGGGCCGGGGTCTCGTCGTACCCGCCGAACGCGTTGGGCAGGCCGGCGTTGGGGTGGGCGGCGACGAAGGTGTCGGCCAGCCGGGCCAGCTCGGCCACGTGCGGGCGCATCTCGGTCGCGCCGAGCGAGCAGTTGACGCCGACGACCAGCGGGCGGGCGCGCTCGATCGATCGCCAGAACGCCTCGACGGTCTGCCCGGACAGCGTGCGGCCGGACAGGTCGACGATCGTCACCGAGATCCACAGCGGCAGCTCGGGCGCCACCTCGTGCGCCGCCGCGATGGCCGCCTTCGCGTTCAGCGTGTCGAAGATCGTCTCGATCAGCAGCAGGTCGACGCCGCCCTCGGCCAGCCCGGCGATCTGCTCCGCGTAGGCCGCCTTGACCCGGTCGAAGGTGACCGCGCGGTAGGCCGGGTCGTCGACCTTGGGGGAGAGCGAGAGCGTCACGTTCAGCGGGCCGACCGAGCCGGCCACGAACCGGATCCGGCCGTCCGCGGCGGCGGCCTCATCGGCCGCCTGACGGGCCAGTTGCGCGCCGCGGAGGTTCATCTCTTTCACGTACGCCTCGAGGCCGTAATCGGCCTGGGCGATGCTCGTGGCGGTGAACGTGTTGGTGGTCGTGATGTCGGCCCCGGCCGCCAGGTATTGCCGGTGGACGTCGAGGATCAGGTCGGGCCGGGTGAGGATGAGCAGGTCGGGGTCGCCGGTCACGTCCTGCGGATGATCGGCCGGGATCAGCTCGCCGCGGTAGTCCCCGGGTCTGAGGTCGGCGCCCTGGAGCATCGTGCCCCACGCGCCGTCGAGCACCAGGACACGCTCGCTCAGCAGCCGCTTCAGCTCGGCGACACGGGCTCTTCTCTGCATACCGACCACCTCCGTGGTAACAACGGAGGCGCCCTTGGTCGGAATTCACCGAGCGAGCGTGGCGGGTGTCACCCCGTTGCAGCGCCTCTCGCATCGGACCACCAAACTTACCTCAATGTCACTTGGCGTCGGCGTACGCGCCAACTACTGAGACGTCGAGCGGGAACCGCACCGCCGTGTCGCCGAAGAGCAGCCGCCCGGCCTGCACGGCACTGGCCCGCACCGCCTCGGCGACGCCGGCCGCCTCCTCCTCGGGGCAATGCACCACCACCTCGTCGTGCACGAACAGGACAAGCTCGGCCTTGCTGCCCTCCAGGGCGGTGCGCAACGTCGCCAGCAGCACCAGCGCCCACTCGGCGGCCGTCGCCTGCACCACGAAGTTGCGGGTGAACCGCCCCCGGGCCCGGCCGGAGGCGCCGCCCTGCGGCAGCTCGGCCGAGCCGGCCTCCTCGGGCGGATCGAGCCCGGCGTCGCGCCACGCGGCGGCCGCCGGCGGACAGGTGCGGCCCAGCCAGGAGCGGACCAGGCCGCCCGCCTCGCCGGTGCGGGCCGCCGCCTCGACGAACTCGAACGCCACCGGGTAGTGCTTGCGCAGCACGGCCAGCGCCGGGACGGCGGCGCCGCCGGTCTGCCCGTACATGGCGCCGAGCAGGGCGACCTTGGCCTTGGCCCGGTCGCCGTCGAACGAATCGGTGGCGAGCGCCGCGTAGAGGTCACCCGCGGCGGCGGCCGCGGCCAGCCGCCGGTCGCCCGACACGGCCGCGAGCACCCGCGGCTCCAGCTGCCCCGCGTCGGCCACCACGAAGCGCCATCCCGGATCGGCGATCACCGCCCGGCGCACCACCTTGGGCACCTGCAGGGCGCCGCCGCCGCGGGTGGCCCACCGGCCCGAGACCACCCCGCCCGGAACGTACTCGGGCCGGAAGCGACCGTCCTTGACCCAGGAGTCGCACCAGGACCAGCCGTGCGCTGTCCAGATCCGGTAGAGCTCCTTGTACTCGATCAGGGGACGCACGGCCGGGTGGTCGACCCGCTTGAGCACCCAGGCCCGGGTGTTGGGGATCTCCACACCGTTGCGCGCGAAGGCCCGCACCACCTCGGCCGGCGAATCCGGGTGCAGCCCGCGCATGCCGAGCGCGTCGTTGATCGCGGCGGTCAGCTCGGCCAGCCGCCGGGGCGGCCCGACCGGCTGCGGCGCCCCCAGCAGCTCGCGCAGCAACTGATCGTGCACGTCGGCCCGCCAGGGCAGCCCCGCATGCCCCATCTCGGCCCCGACCAGCGCCCCCGCCGACTCGGCCGCGATCAGCAGCCGGAACCGCCCCGGATGCTCGGTGGCGGCGGTGCGGGCCTGCTGATCCTCGTACACCTCACGAATCGCCTGAAGAACGTCGAAGCCGGCGGCGGACGGCGGCGCGGAAGTGGTCTCGAAGAGCGCCGCCTGGGCAAAGCCCGGCGGCTCGGGCTGCCGCGGCGGCGGATCGGCGGGGACCGGGAGATGGTGCAGGCGGGCGCGGGCGGCGGCGAGGGACCGGGGGGCGCCCCAGCGGCCCTCGTGGCCCAGCAGGAGGGCTTCGGTGAGCTCGAGGTCGTGGCAGCGAGCCACCCGCACGCCGGCGCGCAGCAGCGCCGGATAGATCTCCGAGGTCGCGGGCCAGACCCAGCGTGGCTGGTCGGTGGTCTCGCGCTCGGCGATGGCGGCGGCGAGGTCGGGCACGTGCCTCGGGGCGCCGGCCGGCAGATCCGCCAGGCGGCCGCCAGGGCCGTCGGGATCGGAAGCCACCGCAACGTGCATGGAGCCATCGTCGTTGAGGGGTACGACATTCCGGGGAGGTACTAAGGTGGCATTTGCCGGGAACGCGCCGTTCGGATGACTTGGATCTGGCCGTTCGGCTAGGGATAATGCCGCAGCAACCTATGTTCTGTGACCACAAAATCACGAAATATCCGGCGGCAAACCGCGAGTTTGTCTCACGATCAGTGTTGGTGACTTGCGAGCGGATCCCTGTTGTGCATAAATGTTGAGCACACGACTAGTGGTCGTTAGTAAAGGGGGCCCGCCAATGGGCGCATTGCGGGGCGATGCCGCCGAAACGGATCCGCCTTCCCACGTGGGCCGGACGCTCACCGGCCATTCGCTTGCCGACCTGCGGGCCGACCGCAGCCCGGAGCTGACCGAGGCCATCCGACTCGTGCTGCGGCAGGTCGAGCGTCCCCGGGTCAACCTCGGTGGTTCCGGCCCGCCTGGCCGGGCCGACTGACGGGTCGCGGCATGATGACCTATGGTGCGCACCGGATCCGGCCGTCCGAGGAAGCCTTCGAACAGCTCGCATCCGGTGGCGGCGATCCGCATGTGATCGGCAAGCTGTGGACCGCCGAGCTCAGCCGGCGGCTCGTGTTGCTGCGCGCCTTTTTTGATGCGGCCGCCGCGGACCCGGCATCGGCTGGGCCCCTGCCGCCGGTCGAACAGGCGTGGCCGGCGCTCGAAGCCGTAGAGGTCGTTGCGCCCGAGACGGTAGCCGCGATCCTCCTGCATCCGCACGTCGGCGGGGCGCTCGGGTATTCCCTGCGCCGCCACCGCGGAGGCGCCACCTCGGCCGCGCCGTCGTGGGTCGACTTCGGCTTCGTGCACGCGGTCGCGATCGTCGCGTCGGCCGCCGCCGGGCTGTCGTACCGCTCGGTGGTGCCGTTGCGGGATGGCCGGGTGATGCTGCCGCGGCTCGGCATGGCCACGTTCGATGGTTGCGAGGCCTGGGATACCGCCGAGGTGGCGACTGAAGGCGGGCGGGTCTGGTTGTGCCGCGAAGGTGTGCGGATCGACGTGCCGCCGGGCCGCGCGGATGCTCCGGGATGGTGGTCGTTGCGGTCGGTGACGGTTGGCGACGGGCCGCGGCTCACCGTGTGGCTGGACGACCTCGACCCGATGCGGGATCTGGCCGACCCGGTTCCGCCGGCCCGGCTCTCGGATGCCGCGGTCGAACGCTGGACCGGTCTGCTGGCCGGCGCCTGGGCCATTCTCGTCGATCGGCACCGGCCGGTCGCGGAGGCGCTCGCCGTCGGTGTCACCTCTCTGGTGCCGTTGCCGTCCGGGGCGGGACGGGACACCCGTAGCGCGTCGAGCGGAGACGCGTTCGGGGCGATCATGTGCTCGCTGCCGCCCGACGCCGAGACGCTGGCGGTCTCGCTGGCGCACGAATTCATGCACATCAAACTCGGCGGGTTGATGCATCTGACCGCGCTCACCGACGGGCCGGGCCGGCCATGCCTTTACGCACCTTGGCGGGACGACCCGCGACCGGCGGCGGGATTGCTCCAGGGAATTTACGCATTTTTCGGCATTGCACGATTCTGGCGGGGGCAGCGGCACGCGGCCACCGGGCCGAACCGGCTCGCCGATTTCGAGTACGCCTACTCGCGCGCGCAGACTCGCGAGGCGTTGGCGGTGGCCCGGGTCGACGGCGCGCTGACCGAGGCCGGCCGGCGGTTCACCGATCGCTTGGCGGCCGAGATGGACGAGTGGGGCGACGACCGCCTGGATCCGGACGCCCGGCGGCTCGCGGCCCTGGTCGCAGACGGGCACCGGGCGGGCTGGCGCATCCGGCACTGCCGCCCGGCGCCCGCGGAAGTGGCCGCGCTGGCGCGTGAGTGGCGCGCCGGCCGCACCGATGCGGTGCCGATCGGCCCACCCGAGGTGTTGCCCGACCATCAGATGCGGCAATGGTCCAACGCCCGGCTGGGGCTGGCCCGGCGGCGGCTGGCCATGCCGGACCGGTACGCGGACGTCCGGAACGAGTCGTGGGGCACCGGCCTGACCGACGCCGACTTCTCGCTGTTCATCGGTGACGCGGTCGCGGCGCGGAAGGGATTCGCCGACCGGCTCGGCGACGACCCGGACGAGGCCGACGCGTGGACCGGGCTCGGCCTCGCGCTGGCCGGCGAGCGCGTACCTGGCGGCGACGCCTTGCTCGATCGCCCGGAGCTTGTGCTGGCACTGCATCGCGAGCTGAACGGGGAGCCCGAGCCCGTTGCGGTCGCGGCGTGGGTCGAGCGGGTGACGCTGGGACCGGAACGGCGCGCGCCCGGCACGTGACGCCATCGTGGGAATCCGCGAATTCGGCTGCACAGTCTTATCGGTAAATGCGAATGGTGGGTCATTTCACGCCTGTACGCGAGGCGGATTCGTGCGCGATACTTGGTTCCCGTCGTTGCGCGGCGGACCGCAGTTGATCACGGCCGGACGGAGCGGGGGCGTGTCCAAGGGAGATGAGGTCGCTCGATTCGCCCCTCATGCTGCCCCTCCAACCTGCGGCGTCGCGCAGATAACGCCTGATGAGCGACGTGACGATCTCGGTTATCGGTTGATGCGGAGTCATTGCCCGCCGCGTCGCCGTGCTCATATTCGGATTGCCCTGATTGATCGCGGTCATCGTCCGCCCTACGCTGGCCGGCGTCTGGATCTTGATGGCCGCAATTGCGGCTCTCGGGATCACTCTGGTGTTGATTCGTGCGCGGCAGATCGGCCGCTGGGCCGACCTGCGCCGGGACCGATCCTGGAGCGTGGCCGATGTCGCCGTCCTCTCTTCCCTCCTGGCCGAGTGGATCCCCGCCGGAGGCGGTGACCATCGGCATCCTCACCGCGCTGCCGTGCGAGGCGAACGCGGTGGTGAGCCTGCTCGACGACGTGGGCAATTTCCACGATCCGCAGGACCAGAACCATTACTGGCTCGGCACCGTGCCGAGCACCGACCCGGCGCGGCCGCACGCGGTGACCGTACTCATGATGTCCAGGGACGGCACCCGGTCGGCCGCGTACTACTGCGCGAACATGTTACGGACCTTCCCTGGCATCCAGGTCGTGATCATGGCGGGCATCGCCGGGGGTATGCCCCGGCCACGAACGCCGGAACGGCACGTCCGGCTCGGCGACATCGTGGTGGCGGCCGACGGCATCATCGACATCTCGCACGTACGCCGGGAGCGCGGCCGGGCCGAGCCCCGCGGGCGGCAGGCCGCCGGCCTGATCTCCCAGCGCCTGCTCCGCGCGGCCCGCGAGCTTCAACTGGAAGATCTGCGCGATGTCCGGCGGTGGGCGCACTACCTGAACCCGGAGCGCAGCCCGCTCGCCGTGCGCCCACCCGCCGACACCGACGTCCTCTACGTGCGCGACATCCGGGTGCCGCACCCGGACCGGCCGGGCGGTCCGTCGCTCGACGGATTGCCGCGGGTGCACCACGGCGTGATCGGATCGGGCGATGTGCTCATGCGGGACGAGGACGCCCGGGACGAACTGGCCGAGAGGTTCCCGGACATGCTCGCGATCGAGATGGAAGGGTCGGGGATAGCCGCGAGCACGGCGGCTGAGGATCGGGCGTGGTTCATGGTCCGGGGTGTGGCCGATTACGCCGAGGCATCCGGGAAGAACGATCTCTGGCATCCCTTCGCGTCGTACGCCGCCGCGTGCTATGTGCGGGCGTTGCTGGAGAGGACGCCGGCACTCGCCGGCCAGGCCATGCGGCTCGGCGGGCGAGCGCTGCCGGTGCTCGCTGCGGCCGAGCAGGTCGAGCTGGAGGCGCTGCTGCAGCGCATACCGTCCGGAGTGGACGTCCAGGCGGTGTGGCAGGCGGCGGTGCCTGAGCTGCCCCGGCCGTCGCCGGAGATGCTGGCGACGCCGGCCGCCGCGATCGAGTACTTGACCGGCTTGAACGCGGACGCCGCCGGACTGCACCCGGCCGTGGTCTTCGTCGGGCGGCTGGGCCAGGCGCTCGTCGCGGATCCGGTCGGCGCCGAGCTCCTCGCCTGGGCCGAGGCGCGTGCCGCGGCGGCGAGGGCCGGCGCGGCACTGCAAGACCGGCTGGGCGTGCCGGGTGAGCGACCGCCGGGCCCGGGACCGGTTCTGCTGGTCGACATCATGGCCGACGGCATCGACCGCGAGAGCTGCCGCATCGTCCCGTACCTCCAGGACGGCGACCGATCGCTGCCCCGGCCGGTGCCGGGCGGCCCGGCCGACGTGCCGGTGTCCGGCCTCGAGGACGCGGCCCGCGAGCTCGTCGCCGAGGCCGAGCGGATGTGGACGCGGTCCGACGAGCCGGCCTCGATCGAGTTCGTGATGCCTCTGCGCCTGCTCAACCTCCCGGTGCAATGGTTCAGCGGGCCGCGACTGTTCGACCGGGCCGACCCGCTCTGCCTGGAGTACACGGTGACCGTGCGCAGCCGCGAGCGGATGCACGAGACGCGAGTCCGCCGCTCGTGGGGCAACCGCTGGCGGCAGATCGACGCCAAGCCGTTCACCGGCCGGGTGTTGTGGGGCGCCGGCCGCGGCGACGACCAGACACTCGAGACCTGGGCGGGCCGGCTGCGCGCCGACGACCGGTACGCGGTGGTCGTGCTCAGCGAGCCGCCGGACTCCCCGTGGGGCCGGCACGAGCTGCACGCCGCGCTCGTTGCCGGGGTGCCGGTCATCCTCTGGGACCAGCGGCTGTCCCGGCCGCCGGACGGCACGCACGGCCTCGATCGGCTGATTGCCGAACCGCCGGAGCTGCCCGGCAACACTCGGCGGGTACGTATCGAGGCCCACCTTGCCGCCGCCACCCAGCCCGAGCACTTCGGCCGCTGGGTGGCGCTGCTCTGGGACGATCCCCGGCGGTTGCTGACCGGACCGGGGGCCGAGTCGTGACCGGCCGGCCGTTCGATCCGCACCCGGTGACCGCGCTCCCCGGACGGGACCAGCTCGCGCAGGCGCTGCGCCGGTTCGTTCCGGTGACGACGCTCGCCCTGGTCGTCGACGACAGCCCGTCCATGCGCGTTTGGGCGCCCACCACGAGCGCCTTCCACGAGCTGGCCGCCACGGTGTTCGACGAGGTGAACACCTATTCCCTGGAGCCGTTCCGGCGCACTTCCGAGGCACCCGGGTCGCCGGACGGGCAACTGGTCATGGTGCTCAGCGACGGGCTGGCCGAGTTCTGGACGCAGCCGCCCGCCGATCGGGTGCTGCAGGGCTGGGGACGGGACGTGCCGGTGGCCATCGTCAACCCGTACCCGCAGGAGCGCTGGTATCGCTCCAACCTCTCGCCGCGGATGGTGCAGCTGGCCGCGTCCCGAGCCATGTCGCCGAACGCCGAGCTGCAAATCCGCGAGCCGGCCGAATGGACCAACCCGTTCGACGACCCCTTGCACGAGGCCGCCGTCGTGGTGCCGCTGCTCGAGCTGAGCCCGCGCTGGCTCACCTGGTGGGCCTCGCTGCTGGGCGGGCCGGCGGGCGGCTGGCTGGACGCGGTGGCGCACATCGCCGACCCGGACCGCTCGCCCGGCCCCGGCCGCCCGGCCGCCGACCCGGTGCCGGTGGACGCCGGGCCGCGCGAGCTGGTCGGCCGCTTCCGCGCCGAGGCCTCGGCGCCGGCCTTCCGGCTGGCCACCTTCGTCGCCTCGGCTCCCTTGGAGCTGGACGCGCTGCGGATGGTGCAGGGCGCGCTGCTGCCCGGCTCGCTTCCGGTGCACCTGGCCGAGGTGGTCACCAGTCCGCTGCTCATCGACGACCGCCGGCAGCTGGCCTTCCGGCCCGGGGTGCGGGAGGAGCTGCTCGCGCTGGCGGCGCGGGAGGACACCGTACGGGTCGTCGAAGTGGTCTCCGGATACCTGGGTGAGCCGGCGCGGAACCTGCTCCGCGCGATCGAGGAGCCGGACGTGCAGCCGGACACCGAGGTGACTCCGGAGACGGCCGAGTTCGCCCGGCTCGAGCTGGCGGTGCTGCGGGCGCTGTCCGGCCCGTACGCCGTGCGCGCCGCGCGCCTGGAGCGCGCCATCGGCGGGCTCGGCGACGAACCGGCGGGTGCCTTTGCCACTACGATGCCGGCTCCGGCGGGGGCGGAGGGCTCGCGCCGTGCCGCACGCCCGTCGGGTTACACCGGCCCGGCGGCCCCGACCGCGATCAACGCGTTGCTCCAGCCCGAGGGCGAGGCCGCGGTCTGGGGGAACCTGCCGCCGCGCAACGGTGACTTCACCGGACGGGAGGAGTTGCTGGACATGCTCGACCGGCAGCTGCGCCGCCAGCGGGTCACGGCGGTTCTGCCGCAGGCCTTGCACGGTATGGGTGGCGTTGGGAAGTCGCAAATAGCCACGGAATACGCATATCGGCACCTGGCCGACTACGACGTGGTGTGGTTCGTTCCCTCGGAGCAACCGACCCAGATCTTCCGAGCCCTGATGGAGCTGGGCGAACGCCTCGGACTGGCGCTCGGGCAGGACGCGAAGACCGCCGTCGCGGCGGTGCAGGAGACCTTGCAGGCCGGACACCCGTACGCCAACTGGCTCTTGATTTTCGACAACGCGGAGACCTTGGAGACCGTTCAGCCCTACCTGCCCACGGGCGGAACCGGCAAGGTGCTGGTCACCTCGCGTAACGTGCAGTGGTCCGGGCTGGCGGAGACGCTGGAGATCGGGGTGTTCGCCCGCGACGAGAGCATCGCGTTGCTGCGCAAGCGCAATCCCGATCTGACCGAGGAAGAAGCCGACCGGCTCGCCGCGGTGCTCGACGACCTGCCGCTGGCCATCGGGCAGGCGAGCGCGTGGCGGGCGGCCACCCAGGAGCCGGTCGACGAGTATCTGCGGCTGCTCGCGGCGAAACGGGAGGACATGGCGGCCCGGGTGGACGACCCGCGGCACGAGGTCGCCGTGGCCGCCGCCTCCGCGGTGGCGCTGGAACACCTCGGACGGGCCAATCCGGCGTCGCTGCAACTGCTTCAGGCGTGTGCGTTCATGGCTCCGGAGCCGATCTCGCGGGAGCTGTTCGTGGGACCGCCGCACGTCGGCTTCTCGCCCGAATTGGGCGCGACGCTGCGCAACCCCAGCCGGCTCGACCGGGCGCTACGCGAGATCGAACGGTACGGCCTGGCTCGGCTCAACCATGGCAACCCGCGGACGGTCCAATTGCACCGGCTGGTCCGCACGGTCGTCCTCGATCAGCTCACCGCCGAGCAGCGGGGGGATAGGGAGCATGCCGCGCACCTGCTGCTGGCCGCCGGCAATCCCGGCAACCCGAGCGCCACCGCGCAATGGCCGCGGTTCCACGCGCTGCTGCCGCACGTGCTCGCCTCCGATCTGGTCGGGTGCGAGGACGAGTGGGCCCGTCAGCTGGTCCTCGACGTGATCGGGTTCTCCTACTACTGGGGCGACCAGAAGGGCTGCCGCGAGCTCGCAACCCAGGTTGTCGAGCGGTGGTCCGACATGCTCGGTGCCGACGACCCGCAGCTGCTCAAGGCGGCCCGCTGGCTCGGGCACGTGCTGAGACAGCTCGGCGAGTTCGCGGAGGCGGCCCGGTACAACGCGGACAGCCTGGCCAAGCTGCGCGCGGCCAACGGGCCCGACGACGAGGAGACCCTCGACGCGATGAGCCTGGTCGCGGCCGATCTGCGGGCGGCCGGCGACTTCCCCGGCGCGCTCGCGCTCGACCAGGAAGCCTTCCAGATCGCCGAGCGTGTTCTCGGCGGGAACGACCCCGGCACTCTGGTCATGGCCCACAGCCTCGGCGTCAGCCTGCGGCTCAACGGGAACTTCCCGGCCGCGCTCGATCGCGACATGGACACCGTCCGGCGCCGGGTCGAAGTGCTCGGGGCCGACCATTACCTCACCTTGCTCACCCAGAACGGGCTCACGCTCGACCTCCGCGAACGCGGCGACTACGTCGAAGCCAACCGGCTGCAGGAGAAGCTGTACGAGCGGATCCAGAAGATCCTCGGCGTCGACCATCCGCAGACGCTGATGGCGGCGCGCAACCTGGCCGTCTCGCGGCGGCGGGCCGGTCATCATGCGCGGGCGCGCAAGCTGGCGCTCGAGACGATGAACGAGCTGCGGCGGCGGTTCGGCGAGCTGAACCCGGAGGCCATCGCCTGCTCGCTCAACTATGCCGTCGACCTGCGGGAGAACGACCAGGTCGCGGAGTCGCGAGAGCTGGCCGAGCGGACCAGGCAGGACTACCACCGCACGCTCGGGCCCGACCATCCGTACACGCTCTACGCCCGCACCAACCTCGGGATCGTGCTGCGGCTGCTCGGGCTGGTCGAGGCGGCGTACGAGCACGACAACGCGGCCTACCAGGGGCTGCACGAGCGGCTCGGGCCGCGGCATGTGCTCACCCTGACCTGCGCCACCAACCTGGCCAGCGACCTGGCGGCGCGCGGTGACCTGGAGGCCGCGAAGCGGCTGGACGAGGAGACGTTCCGCAAGTCGCGGGAGGTGCTGGGCGCCGACCACCCGTCCACCCTGGCGGTGGCGCTCAACCTCGCGTTCGACCGGCGGGCGGATCCCGAGCCGGTGATCGCGGCTTACCGGCGGGTGCTCGGCCGCGACCATCCGGTCATCGCGGCGGCGCAGGCGGGGCAGCGGGCCAACTGCGACGTCGACCCGATGCCGCTGTAAGGCGGAGAGTTCCCAGGCGGTCTGGGAGCGCCGTTGGGGCTGATGGTGGCGCCCAGATCGCCGGGAATGGGTACGTCTTCGGCAGCGTCCCGTGGCGAGGCACACCGATAACCCGTGGCCGCGGGGACTTCTGCGGTCGCCGTACGGAAAACGCGTCGCCAAGGGTGACCGGCGACGGCCTTATCGCTCGCCCGCCCAAGCGTCCAATTCGAAGCGATGCAGCAGCCCGGGAGCGAACATCGCGGCGATCGCCAGCAGCGCCACCACGGTGAACGCCGTGCGCAGGACGATCGTCTCGGTCTTGCCGCCCACCCGGACGGCGATGCCGTTCGGCACGCCGACCATGCGCCACATGCGCCGGCCGGTGGGGATCGGCCAGAGGATCGGCACCCCGGCGGAGGTGATGATGTCGCCCAGCAGGTGCACGACACAGCCCACGCCGACCGCGAGACCGAGCATCGGATAACCGCGGTCGCCGGGCAGGGCGGCCGCGGTGAACCAGGCGATCGCGGCCGAGCAGAGCGTGACGATCACCCAGCCGGCGCGCTCGGCCCACTCGTCGAACAGGCCGCGCAGCGCGAGGCCGGCCATGAAGAAGATGATGCCGACGACCGCCCACTTGCCGTAGTGCGTGGCCAGGGCGGTGGTGCCCCAGCCGACGAGCGCGGCGAAGGGCAGCGTGTGGGTGAAGGTGCGGTGGCCGTTGTTGCGGCGCGGGTCCTTGCTCAGGCGGGTCGCGGTGTAGATGCCGAGCGAGATCTTCTCGATGACCTCGGCCACGAACAGCGACAGGACGCCGAAGGTGCGGGCCACGGTGGCGCCGCCCTGGTTGCGGGTGACCTTGCCGGAGAGATCGAGATCGGGCAGCAGCGCGCCGCCCGCGCAGACCGTGGCGCCGACGGCGATCGCCAGCGGTGACTGACCGTAGCCCGCGAAGGCGTCCAGCGCCCAGCTTCCGGCCAGCCAGGCTGCCGCTCCCGACAGAGCGTGCGACGGTCCCATCATCGGTATTGACCACCCTCCCCGCGCAAACCCGGTCACTCTGGCAGAGCGGGAAGGGGTGATCAACAACCGACACGTCCACTGGGGAGTGTCGTGGTTCACCTGTTCCAGGGCGCCACGTGGTGGTGCGGCGCATAGTGATCGGCGTAGTGGCGCCAGCGTGCGTGCCGGGCCAGACCCATGACCAGGAACAGCAGCGGGATGGCCGGCCAGAAGAAGTGCGCGCCCGACAGCGCCCACAGGCCGGTCAGGAACAGCGCGACCACGACCACGAAACCGGCGTGGCGCCGCAGGTGCCGGCGTGTCGCGACACGCGCCTGCGGCGTGTCGGCCAGGGCGCTCCGGCCGCCGTCGGGGAGATCGGCGGTCAGCGGGCCGAGCTCGTCGCGGAACTTCGCGGCGTACGCGGCGGCCAGGCGCTCCTCGCCCTCCTCGAGCGTGAGGCGGCCCTCGGCCATGGCGGCGCGCAGGATCTCGGCGATCCGCTCGCGTTCCTGGTCGGAGGTGCGCATCCGGGCCGGGCCGCTCGTCGTGTTCTCGTTCATTACTCCTCCTCGTGGGGCGTCGTGATACCAGAGTCGGCCTTCGCCGCCCGGCGGGCGTCGGCTCGGCGTCGCATCATCGGCTGCGGCTTTTCGCTGGATTAAACCCGTTTTCCGTACGCCGTCGGCACGGCGCATACGACCGGGGGAGTACGACCGCGCTCCGATGCGGCAAGCCGGCCCGGTGCCGTAGGTTCGCCGCATGGAAGACGAGCGCCCGTGGGGTCCGCCGTGGCGGCCGGACCGCCGCACCGGGCGGTTCACGTCGGGGGAGTATCGGCGGCACCGGCGCGTCGGGGTCGGCGCCGCGGTCATCGCCGGGTTCTTCCAGGTGGTGGGGGCCAACAACGCGTTCTCCGACGGCGGCGTCTACCGGCCGATGACCTTCTGGGTCTACGCGCTGTTGCTGGTGGGGCCGGCGGCCCTGCTGGGGCGGTGGCGGTTTCCGGTCACCGCCTTCGCGGTTTCCGCTCTCGCGTCGCTCGGCTTCGCCACGTTCTCGGCGCCGCGATGGACCATCGCGGTCGCGCCGGGCATCGCGCTGTTCAATCTGGCGCGCCTGGGGCGGGCCCGCTCGGCCATCGCGTCCGCCGCGGTGGCCTACGTCGCGTACTTCGTGACCTGCTGGGTCTTCGCCGATCGGCTCGGCCTGCCCGCCGGCGCCCACGCGGACCTCGCGTCGCTGGTGCTGCTCGCGGTCGGGATGGCGGTGCTGATCTTCCTGGGCGGGGCGGCGAAGGTCCGCGGCGAGCACATGGCCGAGATGATGAAGGTGCGGGCCGAGCGGGCCCGGGCCAAGGCGGAGCAGGAGCGCCGGCAGGCGTCCGAGGAACGGCTGCGCATGGCCCGCGAGCTGCACGACGTGCTCGGCCATCACCTCTCATTGATCAACGTGCAGGCCGGGGTCGGGCTGCACCTGATGGACAGCCGTCCCGAGCAGGCCCGCGAGGCGCTCACCGCGATCAAGACGGCCAGCTCGGAGGCGCTGCGCGAGGTGCGCGCGGTTCTCGACGTGATGCGCGCCGAGGGCGAGGCCGCGCCCCGGCAGCCCTCGCTCGGCCTGAGCCGGCTCGACGAGCTGACCGCGGACGCCGGGCTGCCGATCTCGACGAAGGTGACCGGTGCCCCGCGCGTGCTGCCGCCCGAGGTCGACCGCGCGGCGTACCGGATCGTGCAGGAGGCGCTCACCAACGTGCGCAAGCACGCCGGGCCGGGCGCGACCGCCTCGGTGGCGGTCGACTATCTGCCCACCGCGCTGCATCTGGCGATCCGCAACGAGGGCGCCTTCGTGGATTCCGGCGCGCCGTCGGCCGAGGGCACCGGCATCGGCGGGATGCGCGAGCGGGCGCAGAGCCTCGGCGGCAGCGTCGAGGCCGGGCCGGTCGAGGGCGGGTTCCTGGTGTCGGTGCTGTTGCCGACGCCCGACAATGAGCACGACCCCGACGGCGGGAGGGCCGGATGATCTCGGTGTTGCTGGCGGACGACCAGGCGCTGGTGCGGGCCGGGTTCCGGGCCCTGCTCAACGCGGAGCCCGACATCCGGGTGGTGGCCGAGGCGTCCGACGGGCTCGAGGCGGTCAAGCAGGCCCAGCAGACGCATCCCGACGTGGTGCTGATGGACATCCGGATGCCGGGCGTGGACGGACTCGAGGCCACCAAGCGGATCGCGGCCGACCCGGCGCTGGCCGAGACCCGGGTGGTCATCCTGACCACGTTCGAGCTCGACGAGTACGTCTTCGAGGCGCTGCGCACCGGCGCCTCCGGGTTCCTGGTCAAGGACACCGAGCCGGTCGAGCTGCTGCGCGGGATCCGGGCCGTGGCGGCCGGCGACGCCCTGCTCTCGCCGAGCGTGACCCGGCGGGTGATCGGCGAGTTCGCCGGCAAGGGCGGGCCGAGCCGGGCGGTGGCCCCGCCGGCCCAGCTCGACCAGCTCACCGAGCGCGAGCGGGAGGTCCTGGTGCTGGTCGCCGAGGGTCTGTCCAACGACGAGATCGCCGCCCGCCTGGTGATCAGCCCGGCGACCGCGAAAACCCACGTGAGCCGCACGATGATCAAGCTGGGTGCCCGCGACCGCGCGCAGCTGGTCGTCTACGCGTACGAGGCGGGTCTGATCCGCCCCGGCTGGCTCGGCTGAGTATTCGGTTGAGGGATATTCACGTTCGCCTCTGCCGCATAGCATCCGGGGAATGGAGTACGGCCTCGGGGTGGACCTCGGGACGACCTACACCGCCGCCGCGGTCAACGTGGACGGCGTGCTCGAGACTGTCCGGCTGGGCGGGCGGGGGCCGGAGATGCCCTCGCTGGTGTTCCTGCGCGACGACGGCGAGGTGCTGATCGGCGAGGCGGCCCAGCGCCGCGGCGAGGCCGAGCCGACCCGGCTGGCCCGCGAGTTCAAGCGCCGGATGGGCGATCCCGTGCCGGTCCGGCTCGGCGACACGCCGCTGGCAGCGCATGAGCTGACCGCGCGGCTGCTGCGGCACGTCGTCGCGGCGGTGACCGACGCGCGTGGCGGGCCGCCGAGCCGGATCGTGCTGACCTACCCGGCGAACTGGGGACCGTACAAGCGGGAGCGGCTCGAGGAGGCGGTGCGGCTCGCCGGCCTGCCGTCCGTTTCTTCGCGGCTTTCGTTGCGGACCGAGCCGGAGGCGGCGGCGGTGCGGTACGCCGGGACGGCGCGGGTCGCGGCCGGCGAGACCATCGCCGTGTACGACCTGGGCGGCGGCACCTTTGACGCGGCGGTGCTGCGCAAGACCGCGGACGGCTTCGACGTGCTCGGCGAGCCGCAGGGCGTCGAGCAGCTCGGCGGCATCGACTTCGACGAGGCGGTGCTCGAGCACGTGCGGTCCGCCCTGGGCGATCGGCTCGCCGGCCTCGACCTCGAGGACGCCGCGGTGACCGAGGCCCTGACCCGGCTGCGACGCGAGTGCGTGGAGGCCAAGGAGAGCCTGTCGTTCGACACCGAGGCCGAGATCGGGGTCGCGCTGCCGCGCCTGCACACCCGGGTGCGCATCCGCCGCTCCGACTTCGAGGCGATGATCTCCCCCGCCCTGGACGAGACGGTCGAGGCCATGCGCCGCGCGCTGCGGTCGGCCGCGGTCGACGCGTCGGCGCTGCGCTGCGTGGTGCTGGCCGGCGGGTCGTCCCGGATCCCCCTGGTCGGCCTGACGGTGTCGGAGGCGTTCGGGCGGCCGGTCGTGCTGGACGAACAGCCGGAGCTGGGTATCGCGCTGGGGGCGGCCCGGCTCAGCGGCCCGGGTGCGGCGCCGGGTGCGAAGGCGTCGGCGTCGTTCGTCGTGCTGCCGCCACCCCGGAAGGCCGCGGAGGCGGTGGCCGCTGCCTCCGGTGTGCCGGCTTCCGGTGCACCGGCGTCTGGGCCGCCGGTCTTGCCCGGCTCGCCGGTGGCTCCCGCTGCGGCTTCTGCTGCGGCGGCTCCTGCCGCAGGGGCTGCGGCGGCTTCTGCTGCGGCGGCTCCCGCTGCTGGGGCGTCCGCGCCGCCGGATCAACCTGGGCGGCTTCCGCGCGCGCCGGTGGCGAGCCTGCCGGTGTCGGTGCCGCCGCCCGGTGTGCAGATGCCGCCGGATGCGGCCGGGACGCCAGATGCGGCCGGGCCGTCGGCGCCCGCCGGGGATCCGGGGGTTTATTCGCCGCCGCTGAGGTCGGCCACGGGCGGCCGGCCGCCGCGGGCTGGTGGGCCCACGACGGGTGGGTGGGGAGCCGGCGGGTCCGGGGGCGGGCGGTCGCGATGGCGGGCCTATCGGTGGCCGATCGTGGGCGGGTTCGCCGCGGTGCTGCTGACCGTCACGGCGGTGACCGCGGTAGCCGCTTGGCCCTGGGGCGACGGGCGTGACGGCCAGGCCGGGAGCGGCGGCGCGACCGTCGCGTCGTCGGCGGTCCAGCCGGGCGCGCAGGTGGTCTGGCGGGTCAACACCGGAGTGCCGGCGGTCGAGCCGCCCGGCGTGAGCGGCCAGTGGATCGTGGTCAGCGGGCGGGACGGGAAGCTGCGGGCGTACCGGCGCACCGACGGCGCGCTCGCCTGGGAGATGGAGCTCGGGCCCGGGGCGCGGGCGGACACCACGATCCGGGACGGCGTCGCCTACGCGGTCACCGGCGCGGGACGGATCGTCGCCGTGGACGCCACGTACGGCAGCGAGCTCTGGCACCGGGACACCGGCCACGAGGTGCCGGCGCGGCCGGCCGTGGACGCGGAACGGGTCTACGCGGGCGGCGCGGACGGTGTGCTCTACGCGTACGAGATTGGAGAGAAACACCGACGCTGGCGTGCGTGGACCGAGGGAAAGATCGGCGCCTCGCCCGTCGTGAGCGACGGCGTCGTGGTCGTCGCCTCCGGCGACGGCAAGCTCAACGGCGTGAGCGACCACGGAGCGCTGCGGTGGCGGGCCGAAGTGGGTACGGTGACCGACGGTCCGATCGCCGCCGGTGACACGGCGTGCGTGGCGATCGACAACGGCACCGTCCGTTGCGTGGAGCTGAAGGACGGCGCCGAGCTGGACGGCATCGCCGACGAGGTCTCGATCTCCCGGATCGCGGGCGGCGGCGACGGGGTGGTCTTCACCGCCGGCGCGGACGGGTCGATCGGCGCGTGGGACGTCCGGACATCGCAGGTGCGCTGGCGCTACCGGCCCCAGCCGGGCGGCGCGGCCGGCATCCCGCTGGTGCGCGGCGGCGAGGTGGACGTGGCCTATCCGGACGGGCGGCTCGTCGGGCTGGACGCCCGCACCGGCAGCCTGCGGTGGCAGAACGTGACGGGCGACCGGTTCGACCTCGCGGTCAGTGGCGATGCCGCTGGACTCTTCGCGGTCAGCGAGAGCGGCAACCTCTACGCGTTGCGGCCGCCGGGCGGCGAATCGGCCGCCGTCGAGGCATCGTCGGCCTCGGCGCCGGCCCGGCAATCCGCTTCGCCGAGGCTCGAGCCGACCGAGGGGTCGGCCACCGCACGGAAGCGACGCACCAGCGCGCCATACCCGAGCTCGTCGCGGTCGCGTTCGGCCTCGCCGGCCACGACGTCATCCACTTCGAGCCCGACAACCGCCGACCCGACCGGCACGGCGCCCAGCGCCGCAGCCGCCCCGCGCGACGGAACCGCGGCACCGGCGGCATAGCCGCGACCAGGCAGACTTCGACTTCCTGCTGTCGATGGTGGGGCAGGACCAGCTGTTGCGCATTCTGGCGTGGGCCTGGGCGCCTGGCACCAGACCGGGTGGACCGCGCTGGCGGCGTGCTATCCCCGGCCCTGGCCGGCGTGGGCCAGCCACAGCGCTTCGAGGCCGGGCTCGCTGCGGGCCGGCACCCGGACGCCGGAGCCCTGCAGGTGGTCCCACGGCACCGCCGGAACCTGGTGCTTCAGCAGGACGACCGGCAGTCGGTCGACCAGCGGCACGATCACGTCGAACCGGACGTCGGCGTACGTGGTCGTGCGCCCGGAGCCGTCCCAGCGCACGTCCTCGTAGATCTCGCTCGCGAACCTGCCGCTGGCCACGATCCCGCGGTCGCGACGCTGCCGTACCAGATATGCGGTGTCACCCACCGCGATGCCCGACTTGCGAATGCCGACACCCCACCGGCTCGGCAACGCATGACCGGCGGCCGACCGCTCGGCCGCCTCGTCGAACTCGGCGTCCGACCAGCGCGCGGTGTCCGGGTTCCAGGTCAACAGGAAGCTCGCCACGAGGGCCATCTTGCCGCCCGCGGGCCACGGCAAACATCGAACCGGGACCCGTCCCCGATCCCCGACGACCCGATCGCGGGTCGTCCGGACATCGCCGGCTCGCGGCGGTCCCGCCCTGACCGCCGCGAGGGTCCGGTGGTCAGCCGCCGGCGATGGCGCTGACCGTGACCTTCACCAGCGAGAAGAGCGCCAGGAAGGCGGATACGACGACGACCGCCTTGAGGATGTAGAAGAAGAGCTTGATGAAGATCTTGACGGCCAGCACGAGGGCGACTGCGCACCCGGCCGAATAGGCCGTCAGCTCGGCCCGCGAAGCGTCGGGCCCGGGGGCGGCGGCGGTGAGGGCGAGGAGGACGACAACTCCGATGACGACCGGAAGTCCCCGGCCGATCATGCCCCGCGACGGCTTTACGCGCCTTTCATGAACGCGTACGTTCCACATAACGGACTCCTCGAGAGTTCGCAAGGCGCCCTCGGGTCATCGTTGGCTGCGGTCCTCGAGGGTGTCTGCGCGTCCGACGGAAAAGCGGATCTCTGTTGCCTTGAGGAAGTCGCCTGGGCGGGGCGTTGTCGGATGCCGGAGCACGGCGGCGCGCGCGTCGGCGGAGCGCGTCGTCTGCGGCTGATCATCGGAGTCATCACGCCTCCTGCAAACTTCAGAAGACTTGAATGAACTTCAGACTTCCAGGCTATTGCGGCTGAACCAAGGCGACAAGAAGGGGCAGCATTCAATCATATTCACGCCGACCTCTCTGCGCGTCATGTGCGACGACGTGATCGGCTTCTGGTAACAGTGTTGACCAAGACTCTAGACTTCTTGGACTCAACTGAAATTCAGTGAGGTTCTCATGCATGCGGCAGAGCGACCCGATGCCCGCCTCGCACGGCGCCTGCGATCGCTGCGGCAACAGCACTGGCCCGGCGTCAAGGTCACCCAACAGCAGATCGCCGACGCTCTCGGCGGTCGGAGCCCGCTGAGCCTGTCGCTGATCTCCTCGTGGGAGTCGACCCGGAAACCCGTGCTGCCCCCCACGAAGCGGCTGATCGGATACGCCACCTTCTTCGCCACCCGGCGATCCGTGGCGTCCGAGCCGGCCCGCCTGCTCGACGAGGGCGAGCTCGGCGAGGACGAGCGCCAGGTGCGGGATCGCCTCTATGCCGAGCTGCTCAGTCTGCGCTTCCCGGAGACGCCGCCGTACGGCGATGACTCCGGCATGTTCGATGCCCGGCCGCTTCCGCTCGCGGGCTCGGTCGAGGACACCATCGGCGGTGGCACGTGGTTCTTTCCCGACCAGCGGCCGATTGTCATCGTGAGTGGGAGCCTGCCCAGCCCGTACCGGGAGCGGATGTTGTTCACCGATCCCAGGGATCCCGACTACGTGCGCTCACACGGCATGGCGGATCTCGATGCTCTGATCGAGGTGCACGGGCACATCCGGGCGGTGAACCCGATCGCGGACGTCCGCATCCTGCGGTCGGAGGAGATGCACGAGGACGACTTCAGCTCGCACCTGGTGCTGATCGGCGGCGTGGATTGGAATCCCGTCAACCGCGACGTCACCCGGCGCCTGGATCTGCGTGTCCGGCAACAGATGCGTCCCAATGACGAGGACCCCGGTTACTTCGCCACCGCCGAGGGCGATACCTTCACTCCCGTCCTTGATGAGGCGGGCGGCTCGCTGGTGGAAGATGTGGCCCACTTCTTTCGGGGGATCAGCCCATATAACGCTCAACGAACCGTTACGTTGTGCAATGGCATGTACGGACGCGGAACCTATGGCGCCGTTCGTGCGTTGACCGACGCGAAGTTCCGCGATCGCAACGAAGACTATGTTCGGAAGCGCTTTCGGGATGCGCCGACGTTCAGCATCCTGATGCGGGTCCGGATCAACCTGAACGGAGCCGTGGTGACCCCCGACTGGACGCTGCCAGAGGTGCGGCTGCACGAGTGGCCGCCCACGGTGGGCGACGGGTGAGCCCGAACGCCCATCACTCGTCGCACCGGCGTCTCATCCAGGATTCGGGCCCGGCTCGGGAACGCGCATCCGTCGATGCCATCATCGTGCCCAGTGCCCGGAAAGCGGCCGCGCTGGCCGAGGCCGGTCGGCTGACCGCCGCGCTGGGCTGCACGCTGCTGGTGCTCTGCAGCAAGCACGCCGACGCCCTCCAGGCGGTCAGCTACCTCACGCGGTATCCGGATCTCGACGTCATCGCGGTGGACTACCCCGAGACCGGCGTCGCCCGGCTCCCGGCCATGGAGACGCCGACCGTCCTCGGCGAGTCGCGGCTCAAGCGGCGCACCGACACCAGCGCGAAGCGCAATGCCGGGCTGGTGCTCGCGCGGCTGGCCGGCTGGAAGCGCGTGGTGTTCCTGGACGACGACATCAAAGTGCCGGACGCGACCGACCTGGAGCGCGCCGCGGCCTTGCTGGCTGCTTACGACGGAGTCGGACTCCACATTGGAGGGTATCCGGACAATTCCGTTGTCTGCCACGCCAACCGCGAGACCGGGGCGCCGCAGGAGACGTTCATCGGCGGCGGGGCGCTGGCCGTGCCGGCGGACCGGATCGACTCCTTCTTTCCCGAGATCTACAACGAGGACTGGTTCTTTCTGCTGGGCGAGACGATGCTCCGGCCGGTGAGCCAGGTGGGCATCGCGTTGCAGAAGCCGTACGACCCGTTCGCCAATCCCGCGCGCGCCCGTCGCGAGGAGTTCGGCGACGTGCTGGCCGAGGGGCTCTTCGCGCTCTTCGACGACGGCCGCCGGATCGCGGACGCCGAGAGCGCGTACTGGGAGTCGTATCTGGCGGTTCGGCTGGCGCTCATCGAGGAGATCAGGGCCCGTATCGAGAACGGGACCGGCTCGATCACCCCCCGGCAGAAGTACATTGTGGAGTCACTGGCCGCGGCGAGTGGCCGGCTGCAGTTCATCAAGGCGCAGACCTGCGTCGATTACATCGAGGCGTGGCAGCGGGATCGGGAGCGCTGGCGCGGTTTCATGAACGGCGCTCGGCCGATCCGGAGCGCGCTGAACGGGCGCCGCCCGATCGAGGCCGCGCTGGATCGGCTTCAGCTGCGGGGCTTCACGTCGCGAGACGCGAGAACGGGCGACAGAAAAGCGACCACAACCACCAACGGCACGAGTCCGAGCAAGGCGGTCCCCAACCCCGCGGCGTGCGCCAGCCAGCCGATCGCCAAGGGGCCGAGGATGCTGGCGCAATAGCCGATCGCGGTCATCATCGCGACGGCGGAGCCCGTCGCGATGTTCCCGGTCGCGCTGAGCGCGGCCGGGAAGGCCCAGCAGATGCCCATGCCCCACCCGAACGCGCCGGCGAATGCCCAGAGACCCTTCGTGGTGAGCACGACCAGCCCGATGCCGACACCGGCCACGATCGCCCCGGCGCGGACCATCCCGGCGGGGCCGATGTGCCGGTGCGGCCGCTCGGCGGCCAGCCGTCCGGCGGCCATGGCGGTGACGAAGACCGTGTAACCCAGGGCCGCGCTGGAGTGCGAGAGGCGCCGCTCCCCGCTCAGGTAGACCGCCAGCCAGTCGCTGGCGCCGCCCTCGACCAGCGCGCCGCAGAACATCAGAACCGCGATCATCGCGAGCCGCCCGACCGGCCGCCGGCGCTTCTCCTCGGCCTCCTCCGGCCGACGAACTCCGCTGTCGTCGAAGGTGCGCAGGCTCAGCACGCAGAGCGCGGCGGCGAGCAGGGAAACCACCGCCAGGTGCGGGACCAGGCCGACCGACAGCCGGGCCGCCAGCAGGCCGAGCCCGGCCCCGGCCATGCTGCCGACACTCCACCAGCCGTGGAAGCCGCTCATCAGGTGCTTGCCGAGTCCACTCTCGACGGCGTAGCCCTGCACGTTCATGGCGGCGTCCCAGATGCCGGCGCCGATGCCCATCACGAGCAGGGCGAAGCCCAGCGCCTCCGGCGACCGGCAGAGCGCGATCCCGGCCAGCGACGGCAGAGCGACCGCGAAGCCCGCGACGAGCACGCGCCGGCTGCCGATCCGATCGCAGACCGGTCCGGTCAGCAGCATCGCGGTGAGCGTGCCCACGCCGAGCAGGAAGAACGCCACACCGAGGCGTACCAGATCGGTGTCGGCCCGCTCCAGGATCGCGGGCAGGCGGGACATCCAGGAGGCCTGCGTCGCGCCGCTGACGGCGAACACGACGCTGACTCCCCGAGCGGACCGCACACAACACCCCCGGCGGTCACTCTAACGGGGGACATCACTGCGCGCTGATCTCACACAAGCGCAGCGTGATCACTTCGCGGCGCCGTCGAGGCCCGGCCCGCGCGCCGGAACGATGGCCCTGCGCCCGGAGTTTGGCCAAAAGGAGTCATGCGAGTCATGCGGCTAGTTCACGCATGACTAGGAACGAGGTGTCCAGCCGCGACGATGGGAGCGCTCCCAACGGCAAAAGTCAATCCCCTCTTTGACCGGTTGATTCGATCTTTGTCGATGCGGAAGCGTGCTCGGTGGACTGCACAACGCCACATCCACGGGGGGATTGTCTCGTGCGCGTGTCTGCTCGATTCCGGCTGCTCTGCCATGCCCTGATCCTGGCGATCGTCGCCACCTACCTGGTCACCTCGCCGGCGTCGCCGGCCTCCGCCGCGCCGGTCGCGGCCTCCGGCGCGGGCCCGGTGCACAGCCCGCTGCCGGCCACCGCGACTCCGAACCACGGCCTGCCGGCCGGGCGCGCGGCGCCGCCGGTGCCACCCGCCGCCGACGCCGCGGGCCCACCGGCCAAGCCGACCGCCGCCGTGCAGGCGAAGCGCAAGACCATGGCCGCCGCGGTGGCCCGGGCGCAGGCGGCGGTGCCGGGGCGGCCGATCGCCCGGCCGGGCTTCCTGCTCGGCGACACCTCGCTGGTCGTCTACTGGGACGCCGAGGTCGACGACGGCAACCCGGATTCCTGGGGCCGCTGGTTCGCCACCGTCACCGACACCGAAACGGCTGCCGAGCAGCGTTCGGCCGAGCTGGCCAAGAAGGACCTGAGCCGCTGCTTCGACCCGGCCCTGCTGTGCCGCAGCTTCGGTGCGGCCGACGGCTGGGTGCTCGATCCGGCGCGTACCTACACGGTCACCGTCACCGAGGTCGCGCCGGACGGCACCGAGATGACCAGCGCGGCGTCCGCGCCGGCGCATCCGCGCAAGACCGACGACGTGCCGGCGCTGCCGGCCGGGCAGGCGGCCGGCTGTGGCTGCGCCACGGTGCTCGGGCCGACCGTGGTGGCCCAGGCGCTGCGCGGCGCCACGGTGAACACGGCCACCGGCGCGTACCTGCGGGTGGAGCGGGACTTCGCGATGCCCTCGTACGGCATCCCGTTCGACCACGCCCGCTACTACTCGTCCGGCAACGCCGCGACCGGCATGTTCGGGGCGGGCTGGAGTTCCTCGTACGACATCCGGGTGATCGCCGCCGACAACGGCGCGGTGCGGGTGCGGGCCGAGGACGGGTCCGAGGCGGTCTACACCGCAACCGCCGGCGGCGGCTATGACGCTCCCGCGGGCGTACGCGCAAAGCTCTTGAAGGTCGACGGCGGCTGGCAGCTGGTGCCGCCGGATCGCCGGGTGCTGCGCTTCGACGCCGCCGGGCTGCTGCAATCCATCAAGAACGCGCGCGGTCTCGGGGTGACCCTCGGCTACACCTCGGCCGGGCTGCTCAGCACGGTCACCGACGCGAGCGGCCGGGTGGTGCGCTTCGAGTCCCGGGCCGACCTGCGGCTGATCACCAAGATCACGCTGCCGGACGGCCGGTCGACCCAGTTCGACTACCAGGACGGGCGCCTGCTCAAGGTGCAGGACCCGCGGAGCTACGTCACCTCCTACGGCTACGACGCCGCCGGCCGGCTCGCCGAGATCACCGACGCGCGCGGGCACAAGCTGATCCGCAACACGTACGACGCGAGCGGCCGGGTCGCCGAGCAGCTCGACCCGCTGGGCGCGAAGACCACGTTCGCCTGGGACGCCGGGCAGCAGATCGCCCGCACCACTGACCCGGACGGCGTGGCGGTGGTCGACGGGTACAAGAACAATGTCCTGCTCTACAGCCAGAACGCCGGCAACGACACCACCAACCACCGCTACACCGGCAAGCTGAACAAGAGCCTGGTGGTCGACCCGAAGGGCAACCAGGAGGAGACCCGCTTCGACGAGGAGGGCAACCCCGTCTCGCGGACGGCGCCGGAACCGTTCTCGTTCACCACGGTCAACTCGTTCGACAACCGCAGCAACCTCACGTCGTACCGGGACGGCCGGGGCAACACCTGGAAGTACGAGTACAACGAGTTCAACGAGATGGTCGCGCAGCGCGACCCGAAGCAGGACACCGGCTACCGGTACGAGTACGACGCCAAGGGTCAGCTGACCGCGCGCACCGATCCACGCGGCAAGGTCACCCGGTACGAGTACGACGCCAACGGCAACCGCACCGCCGAGATCACGCCGACCGGCCGGCGCACCGAGATGACGTACGACGTCACCGGCCGGCTCGCCTCGGTGGTCGACCCGCGCGGCACGGTGTCCGGCGGCAACAAGGACGCCTACCGCACCCGGTACGTCTACGACGCGCAGAGCCAGATCACCGAGGTCTGGCAGCCGGGCAAGGCGCAGCCGTTCCGGACCGTCTACGACGAGCTCGGCAACGTGGTGGTCTCGACCGACCCGCTGAGCAACTCCAGCCGTTACACGTACGACGACGCGAGCCGGCGGATCGAGACCAAGTCCCCGGTCGGCAACGTCACCTCGACGACGTACACCCCGGGCGGCCGGCGCGCGTCGCTGACCGACGGCGAGGGCAACACCACCAGCTGGACCTACGACCTCAACGGGCGGGTCGCGACCGAGACGTCGCCGCGGGGCAACGCCGATCCCGCGCACAAGGACCTGTTCACCGCGGTCTTCCACTACGACTACAACGGCAACCTGATCCGCGCCGACCGGCCGTACGGCTCGAACGGCGAGCGGGTCGAGGTGGACACCAAGTTCGACGCGCTGGACCGGCCCACCGGGCAGAAGGACCAGTTCAAGAAGGACACCTCGGTCGCGTACGACAACAACGGCAACGTCGTCGAGATGACCAACGAGCGCGGCGAGAAGCTGACCAGCAGCTTCGACGAGGCCAACCGCCGTACCGGAAGCTCGGGTCCCGGGTCCGGCGCGGCCGGCATCGAGTACGACGACGCCGGCAATCCGATCAAGCAGACCACGCCGACCGGTGGCGTGGTCACCACGAAGTACGACGACGACGGCCGGGTCGTCGCGGTCACCGAGCCGCGGGGCAACGTCTCCGGCGCGGACCCGGACGACTTCACCACCAAGTACACGTACGACCGGGCCGGCAACCCCGAGACGGTGACCGATCCACTCGGCAACGTCAGCGAGGCCACCTACGACGCGATCGACCGGCCCGTCGCGCAGACCGACGCCAACGGCAACACCACCAAGTTCGCGTACGACGACGCAGACCGTCTGACCAAGGTGACCGGCCCGGACGCGCCGGGCGGCCAGTCGCTGGTCTACACCTACGACGCCGACGGACGGGTGATCAAGCGGACCGATCCGCTCGGCCGGGTCGCCTCGATCGAGTACGACCGGGCCGGCCGCACCACGGTCAGCACCGATCCGCTCGGCCGGCGCCGTGAGTACGTCTACGACGCCGACGCCAACCTGATCGAGGAGGTCACCGCCCGGATCGTCGAGCCGGGCCGCCCCGACCCGAACCGGCCGGCCCGCACGGTCTTCTACGCCTACGACAACCTCGGCCGGCTGACCGGCAAGCAGCTCGGCTCCGGCGGCGTCAGCTACACGTACGGCTACGACGCGAAGAACCGGCTGGTCAGCGCGGCCGACCCGGCCGGCGTGCAGTCGTACGCCTACGACGATACGGACCGGCTCACCTCGACCACCCGCGGCGGCGAGACGTTCAAGTACGACTACGACAGCGAGGACCGGGTCACCGGGCGCACCTATCCGGACGGCACGCACATCGGCGCCACCTACGACGAGGGCAACCGGGTCCGGACACTGACCGCGGGCCGGGGCGAGTCGAGCGCCGAGTACAAGTTCTCGTACGACGTCGCCGACAACCTGACCGGGATCACCTACCCGGCGTCCACCGGGATCGCCGAGCACCGGGACTACGACCGGGCCGGCCGGATGACGCGGATCGCCGCCACAAAGGGCGACACCACGCTGTCCGCCTTCGACCTGAGCCGCGACAAGGTCGGCAACCCGACCCGGATCACGGAGACCACGGGCGAGCCGGGCCAGCCGACGATCACCGAGTCGACCGCGTACACCTATGACGCCGCCAACCGGCTCACCGCCGAGTGCTTCGGCGCGCAGTCCTGCTCGGGCGCGGTCGCCGAGCGGACCGACTACACCTACGACCTGGTCGGCAACCGCAAGACGATGACCCGCAACGCGCCGGGCGAGAACACCACGACCAGCTACGCGTACGACGCCGCCGACCAGCTGATCACCGAGAACGTCACCGGCAGCCGGACCAACACCCGGTCCTTCGCCTACGACCTCGAGGGCAATCAGACCCAGGCCGGCAACGACAGGTTCACGTACGCCCTCGACCACACCATGACGTCGGCCACCGCCAACGGCCGCACCACCAATTACACGTACGACGCGGGCGGCAACCGGATCGCCGCGGTCTCCGACAACCAGACCCAGACCTGGAGCTGGGACCTCAACGCCGGGCGGGCGCTGCTCGCCCAGGAACGGCAGACCGACGCCACCGGCACGGTCGGCCGGGACTACCTGTACGACCCGTCCGGTCAGCCGCTCGCCCTGCTCGTGCCGTCGGCCGACGCACTGGGCGCCCACTCCTACCTGCGGGACTGGCTCGGCGGCATCGCCGGGGTGGTCTCACCGGCCGGGGCCACCGAGTGGAGCTACGACTACGACGCGTTCGGGGTGAGCCGGGGGACCACCAAGGCCGCCGATGGCGCGCCGGCCAACCCGATGCAGTACGCCGGCACGTACCAGGACGTCAGCCAGGGCGACCGGTACGCGATGGGGGCCCGCAGCTACGAGCCGTCCACCGGGCGGTTCGCCTCGGCCGACCCGGTCGCTCAGCCGGCCAGCGACCAGGCGGTGTCGACGTACTCGTACACCAACGCCCGCCCGACCTCGCTGACCGACCCGACCGGCCGTGACCCGGACGACGGCAAGACCGGCATGACCGACGCGTACGTGTCGTACTACTCGGGCTGCGCCAACAACCCGGCCGCGTGCGGCGCGATGACCGACGGCAACACGCCGGCCGCCGGCGAGGGCGACCAGCAGACCGAGAACCCGGACTGGCTGAGCTCGAAGAAGATCGTCGACGAGGCCGAGGGCTTCGTGAAGATGATCGGCGACGAGATCGTCAACCTGATCCTCGATCTCGTCGGCTTCAACGACGCGAAGGCCTGCATCACCGAGGGCGACATCGTCGCCTGCATCTCCACGGCATTGCAGGCGGTGCCGTGGGGCAAGATGTTCAAGGCCGCCAAGGTCGCGATCAAGGCGATCGGGGTGGGCCGGCGGTTGATCGACGCGTACGGCCGGCTGAAAGCGGCGAAGAACGCGCTGTCCTCGATCCCGCGCTGGATCAAGAAGGCCACCCGCACCGCGGACGAGGCGGCCGGCAGCAAGAAGTACGCCGACGAGGCGGCCAAGGCGGCGAAGGGCGCCAAGGACGCCGGCGGCAAGGCCAAGGCCACCTCGCAGAAGGCCGCCGACAACGCCAAGCGCGCCAAGAAGAAGGAGACGTCGACCGGCGAGAGCTGCAAGGTCGCCCAGGGCAACAAGGCCCGCCTGGCCTCCAACTCGTTCGCGGCCGGCACCGCGGTGCTGCTCGCCGACGGCAGCGCCAAGCCGATCGAGAAGCTGCAGCCCGGCGACACGGTCCAGGCCACCGACACCAAGACCGGCCTGACCGAGCCGCAGCAGGTGACCGCGACCGTGGTCGGCACCGGCGACAAGGATCTGATCGACCTGACGCTGGCCGGCGCCGGGGCCGGTGGCGGCGGCCCGCCGGCGGTAGTCACCGCCACCGCGGGACACAAGTTCTACAGCCTCGACCGCGGCGCGTGGGCGCCGGCCGCCAAGCTCAAGATCGGTGAGACCCTCCGCGACGCCGGCGGCCACCGGGTCACCGTCGTCCGGCGGGCCGAACGGGCCGCCACCACGACCGTCTACAACCTCACCGTCAGCGACACCCACACCTACTACGTGGTCGCCGGAAACACGCCGGTGCTTGTCCACAACTGCGGTGACGATGACGGCCTGCTGCATCCTGGCAGAAATGGCGCGGATGATACCCCTCAGGACTGGATTCCCATGAATTCATGGACGAGGAGCGGTGCGAATCTGGCCGAGGGAAACCATCATTTCGTGGTGATGCCCGACAAGTCGGTACGGACGTTCCACGAGAGCATCTGGGAGATCGCGCCAGGTGCTGGTCACACAAGCCTCTCGCGAGGTAAGGGCGTGCTGGCCGCTGGCACGTTCGACGTGGGGCCGGGTGGAGTGATCAATCGATTCGACAACTTCTCGGGTCACTACCGGCCAGGTGCGTCCACCGAAGCTGTGATACGCGAGGCCTTCGGCCGAAATGGGTTCGACCTCAGCAAGGCGCGCTGGGATCCATTCGATTTCGGTTAGCCGCTGGTGTTGGTTCTTCCTGGCTTGATGTCTGCGGGGTCACTCAACTGCATGCAGAGGTGCGTTGGTGATCCCGCAGGCCATGGCCCGTAGCCATCGGTTGATGAGGAAGCCGGGCGTTACACCTCCCGGGGGGTCTCGGCCCGGAGCGCCTTCGCAGCTTGGATCAATTGCTTGACCTCCGCGGGATTCAAGAAGCTGGCAGCGGCAACGAGCTGACCTATCTCGGCAGTCGCAGGATATGGCTCGCGCGCGGCCGTTTCGGTATCTATAGGAAGGTTTGCTATCACAAAGAGATCGGCCGCATCCAATTGCAGCACGGGCGCAAAGTCTCGAAGGATGTCGTGATTCGGTGGAAGCGTGCCGGCAAGTAGTTGATTGACAGTTGACTCGGCCCGGCCAGAAGCTCGGCTGACGGCTCTGGCCGATAGCCGGCGGTTCTGCATAAGGCCACGGAAAATCCTGGAGAAATCGGCGTTCATTGCTGAATCCTATACGGTTTCAACGTCCACCTGCGAGGTCGGCCGGAGCGGTAGGTGCTGTTCACCAACGCCTGAACGGATTGGTAGGGTCCGCCGATGTCGCAGCGCAGGTACTCGGCGTCGGCGATCCGGAGAGCGAGGATGTGTACGTCGTTGACTGCGCGACGGGGGAGGTGCTCTATCTCAGCCGGATCGACATGTCGGTGAGCTACGTGAGCGCCTCGCCCCGGCAGTTCGCCGAGTGCCTGCGCGTCTTCGCGTCGGAGGTGACGGCGGGCGCGGACGATCCGGACGACCCCGGCTTCTGGGTGAACGTCCTGTTCGACGTGGCCAACGGCGACTACTCCGAGCAGGACGACTGACCTCCGCCGACGTACTCCGCGCCAGGTGCAGGCCGGTTGTGGGCTCGTCGAGGACGTAGACGCCGCCCTTCTCGCCCAGGTGGGTGGCGAGCTTCAACCGCTGGTGTTGAACCACATCAGGAACCAGTGCTGGGCGGCTACTGGCCGTCGGGTCCGCAAGCGCTCCGGCCATGTGCGACCACGTGGGCCGGAGCGCTTCACGAACACGGAACTGTTAGCGTCGCTCCGGAGGTGTTGGCTTGCCGAACAAGCGCCAGGTAGGAGAGGCCATCGAGGTTGCTCGTAGCCTCCTCACCGGAGGAGAGGCCGCTGCCCCGCCCGTGCCGACGCTGGCCGGGCTCGCCCGCCGGTTCTCGGCGGTCAAGTTCGACGTCCCCGCTGGCCAGGATGCGGACGGCTATCTTTTCCAGTACGGCGAGGCAGATTGGCTTCCGGAGCCGGGATTCGTGCTGAGCCTGGCGCGGCAACTCGAAGTCGTCGACGCGCACGGGGAGCACGAGTCGTACCTCCAGGTCCAGTTCCAGTACAGATACCCGATGAACGCCGATCTGGAGGTCGCCGGCAGCGTTTCGCAATGGTGGTTCCCGGAGGGGGACGACCGCCTCGACGCTTGGCTGACCTCGCTTCAGAGCTTGCCGATAGGTGACCTCCTCCGCGGGCTGGCGCCGAGCGAATTCGTCGTCTGGGAAGACAAAGTATGACGCTCGCCATTGCCGTCGGTGACCTTCTGGTGATCTCGGCGGAGGCGTTCGACGCGCGGGTCGGCGGCACCACCCGGCATCGCGTGCTCATCGACTGGCCGTGGTGGGAGGCCGACCCGGACTCCGAGAACACGTGGGACGGCACCGTGGCCTTCCCGCGCGACCCGGACGCGTACGACTGGCGCACCACGCCGTGGCGTCTCGAGCCCGATCCGTCCGAGCTCGAGACCGGCGACCCGTGCCTCGTCGGCATCCCGCCGACCGAGGTGCGGGTCACCGGCATAGAGCGCTACGACCCGCCCGCCGATTTCGGCTTCCGGCCCCGCCCCGAGTACGTGCTCGAAGTCGTCCCGGTCGACCTGATCGACGACGACGAAGCCGGCTACGTCATCTATCTCGACGGCGCCGAGCCCATCCAGATCGAACGGATCTAGCTAGGCGTTCACGTAACCGGCCAGGTGCTCGCCGGTCAGGGTGGAGCGGTCGGCGACCAGGTCGCGCGGGGTGCCCTCGAAGACCACCCGCCCGCCGTCGTGGCCGGCGCCCGGGCCGAGGTCGATGATCCAGTCGGCGTGGGCCATCACGGCCTGGTGGTGCTCGATGACGATCACCGACTTGCCCGAGTCGACGATGCGGTCCAGCAAGCCGAGCAGATTTTCCACGTCGGCCAGGTGCAGGCCGGTCGTGGGCTCGTCGAGGACGTAGACGCCGCCCTTCTCGCCCAGGTGGGTGGCGAGCTTCAACCGCTGGCGCTCGCCACCGGACAGCGTGGTCAGCGGCTGCCCCAGCGACAGGTATCCGAGACCGACGTCGGCGAGCCGGGTGAGGATCGCGTGGGCGGCGGGCGTGCGCGCGTCACCGGAACCGAAGAACGGCGCGGCCTCGGCGACCGGCATCGCCAGCACCTCGCTGATGTCCTTGCCGCCCAGCTTGTATTCGAGCACCGACGCGTCGAACCGCTTGCCCTCGCAGACCTCGCAGGTGGTGGCCATCGTCGCCAGCATGCCCAGGTCGGTGTAGATGACGCCGGCGCCGTTGCAGTTGGGGCAGGCGCCTTCGGAGTTGGCGCTGAACAGCGCCGGCTTGACGCCGTTGGCCTTGGCGAACGCCTTGCGGATCGGTTCCAGCAATCCGGTGTACGTCGCCGGGCTGCTGCGCCGCGAGCCGCGGATCGCGCCCTGGTCGACCGAGACCACGCCCTCCTGCGGCGACACCGAGCCGTGGATGAGCGAGCTCTTGCCGGAGCCCGCCACGCCGGTGACGACGACGAGCACGCCGAGCGGGATGTCGACGTCGACGCCCTGCAGGTTGTGGGTGTCGGCGCCGCGGACCTTCAGGTGGTCGGTGGGCTTGCGGACGTCCGGCTTCAGCGACGCGCGGTCGTCGAGGTGCCGGCCGGTGAGCGTGCCGCCGGCGCGCAGGCCCTCGACCGTACCCTCGAAAACGACCTCGCCACCGCCGGAGCCGGCGCCGGGCCCGAGATCGACGACGTGGTCGGCGATCGCGATCGCCTCCGGCTTGTGCTCGACGACCAGCACCGTGTTGCCCTTGTCGCGCAGCTGGATCAGCAGGTCGTTCATCCGCTGGATGTCGTGCGGGTGCAGGCCGATGGTGGGCTCGTCGAAGACGTAGGTGACGTCGGTGAGCGCCGAGCCGAGGTGGCGGATCATCTTGGTGCGCTGCGCCTCGCCGCCGGACAGCGTGCCGGACGGCCGATCGAGCGAGAGGTAGCCGAGCCCGATCTCGACGAACGAGTCGAGGGTCTGGGAGAGGGCCTTGAGCAGCGGGGCCACCGACGGTTCGGACAAAGAGCGCACCCAGGCCGCGAGGTCGCTGATCTGCATGGCGCAGCAGTCGGCGATGTTCTTGCCGTTGATCTTCGAGGAGCGCGCCTCGGGCGCGAGCCGGGTGCCGTCACACTCGGGGCAGGTCTTGAATGTGGCGACCCGCTCGACGAACGCGCGGATGTGCGGCTGCAGCGCGTCGATGTCCTTGGACAGCATCGACCGCTGGATCGCGGGGATCAGCCCCTGGTAGGTGAGGTTGATGCCCTCGATCTTGACCTTGGTCGGCTCCCTGTGGAGCAGGTCGTTCAGCTCCTTCTTGGTGTACTTCTTGATCGGCTTGTCGGGGTCGAAGTAGCCGACGCCGCGGAAGATCCGGCCGTACCAGCCCTCCATGCTGTAGCCCGGGATCTTGATGGCGCCCTCGTTGATCGACTTGTCCTCGTCGTAGAGCGCCGCCAGGTTGATGTCGTTGACCGAGCCGCGGCCCTCGCAGCGCGGGCACATGCCGCCCAGGATGCTGAAGCTGCGCCGCTCCTTGGTCTGCTGCCCGCCCTTGTTCAGGGTGACCGCGCCGGCCCCGCTGACCGACGGCACGTTGAACGAGAACGCCTGCGGCGAGCCGATGTGCGGCTGCCCGATCCGGCTGAACAGGATGCGCAGCATGGCGTTGGCGTCGGTGGCGGTGCCGACGGTCGAGCGCACGTCGCCGCCCATCCGCTCCTGGTCGACGAGGATCGCGGTGGTCAGCCCGTCGAGCACGTCGACGTCGGGCCGGGCCAGCGACGGCATGAAGCCCTGCACGAACGCGCTGTACGTCTCGTTGATCAGCCGCTGCGACTCGGCCGCGATGGTGCCGAAGACCAGCGAGCTCTTGCCCGAGCCCGAGACGCCCGTGAACACCGTGAGCCGGCGTTTCGGGATCTCGACGCTGACGTCCTTGAGGTTGTTGACCCGCGCGCCGTGCACGCGGATCATGTCGTGGCTGTCGGCGGCGTGCATCGTCCCTCTTCCCCGGTCGGACGTCGTTGTCAGATACGAACAGTACGTGTGGCTATCCTTCCTACACACGCCCATCCACCACCTGCTACTCCATTCCTGCTCAGTCGGAGGGCCATGAGAACCGTCTCGCGCCGGTTCGCCCTCTGGCGCGCCGACCTGGCGGGCGGCGTCTGCGCCGCGCCGGAGGAGTGCGTTGCCGCCCTTTCCGGCAAAGACCCCATTCACCTGCATTTAGACCATCGGGTACGCGGCATCGCGCCGCTTCGCGAGACGTTCGTGTCGGCGCTGCGCGAGGACGTCGAGTGGCACTTCGGGGGCGTTGAGTGGCCGGCCGACGTCCAACCGGGCGTGCTGGTCACCGTGACCTGGCAACCCGGCCGGGACGAGGTGGTCGCGCGCACCGCCGCGCTCGACGAGCCGCTGGCGATCGACGGGATCAACTACTTCCACGAGTACGACCCGAAGGTCGTCACCAGGGAGTTCGTGGCCGACAAGTCGAACCGGGGCCGGGTGCTGCACGCGGTGCGCAGGCAGGGCCGCGTCTTCGAGGACGGCAGCGCCGTGCTCCCGTCGGCGGTGCTTGCCGCCAAGACCGGCCTGGCCCGGGGCAAGCGCAACGAGTTCCTGCTCCGCAACGCCGTCGACCAGCTGATCCGCGAGGGATACCTGACCCGGGTCGACGGCAGCGTCGACTCGACCGGGTACCCGTGGTACCCCGCGGTCGAGGGCCAGAAGCCGGCCGAGATGCTGTTCTACGCGCCGCTGGTCGAGCCGGCCGACCCGTTCGAGGGGCTCGAGGGCGACCGGCACGAGCATCTGGTCAACGGTTTCGTGCGCAAGCTACCGCCGGGGGCGCACGCCTCGGAGCGGCAGGTCACGCTGCACCAGCAGGTCGAGTCCGATCCGCTCGAGCCCGGGTACACGTACGTCAAGAAACACCATCGGGGCACGGGCCAGTGAGATCGGTCCGCCGGGTCAGGCCGTCGTCCATTCGCGGCCGAACCAGCGGCGGATGCGATCGGCGCCGAAGGTGGTCTTGTCCCCGGCCAGCTCGGCCGACGGGCCCTCGAGGTCGCCGACCGGCGGCTGCCCCGGCCGGAACGTGACGCCCACCTTGGCCACCTGGTCGTCGCCGAACTCCAGATAGCAGACGCCGTGCCCGTCGTACTCGGCCTCGGGCGCGCGCTGCTGCACGGCGGCGACGATCCGGGCCGCGGCCACGGCCCCCTGACCCTCGGCGAAGGCGCCGGCCTTGGGCGTGCCGACGCTGGTCACGTCGCCCACGGCGTACACGTGGGGGTATTTCGTCTCCAGAGTGTGCGGGTCGACCGGGATCCATCCGTCGACGGCCAGCCCGGAATCGGCCACCACCTGCGGCACGCTGTGCATCGGCACGCCGAGGAACAGGTCGTAGGGGAGCTCGCCGCCGTCGCCCAGCACGGCCACGCGGCGCTCCGGATCGAGCGAGCGGACCAGCCGCTGCGGGATCCACGTGATGCCCCGCTCGGCGAAGGCCGCCAGCACCGCCTCCGACGCCTTGGGCGACGGCGGGATCGGCGTGCCGAGCGGCATCACCAGGGAGATCTCCGACCGGTCGCGCAGGCCGCGGGCGGTCAGGAACTCGTGGACGAGCAGCGCGGTCTCGCTCGGCGCGGGCGGGCACTTGAACGGCAAGGACGTGACCGCCACGACGACCCGGCCGCCCTCGAACTTGTCGAGCACGTCGCGGCAGCGGAACGCGCCCGGCACGGTGTAGAACTCGTTGCCGCCCTCGGCCAGCCCCGGCGTGGCCTCGGGATGCACGTCGGCGCCGAGCGCCACCACGAGGATGTCGGCGTCGAACGCGCCCGCCGTGGTCTCGACGTGGCGGGTCTCGGGGTCGATCGAGGTCACCGTCGCCTTGATGAACCGCACCCCCGGGCTCACCATGCTCGCGTAGCGATGCAGCACCTGCTCGGGCGGCCGGCGGCCGAACATCACGTCGAGCTTGGAGAAGCCGAAGACGAAACCCTCGGCCTGATCGATCAGCGTCAGCTGGACGCCGGCGCCGCAGCGCCCCGACACCTCCGTCGCCAGCTCCAGCCCGCCGAACCCCGCACCCAGCACCACCACGCGCGTCGTCACCCGCAGGACAATATCGCCGACCGGCCCTCCCGGCGTCCTTCGTTCGGGCAATGGCCCGGACCGATCCTCCGCCGGTCGGGCGGAGAGCTTGCATGATCCTTGTAGCGTCTCGTCCGCGTGGCCGATCGGTGATCATCGCTGGCTTCGCCTCGAGACCGCTAGGGGGATCCGTGAACAGACGCAGGCTTGCCGGTGCGGGCGCGGTGGTGACGGCCGGCGCCCTGTTGTGCGGCTGCACGCCGGCGGCGGAGAAGCCCCGGACGCCCGGCCTCGAGCCGCGCGGCACCGTGCTCACCACGGTCAAGCCCACCCGGCAGGACCTCACCAACCAGATCAGCCTCAGCGGCAAGGTGACGATCGACCCGGTCTTCGGCATCGTCGCGCCGGTCGACGGCGAGATCCGGTACGTGAGCCGGCAGCCCTCGAAGACGCCGGCCACCCGCCCGATCTGGGTGGCGTCGGTGTGGGACGACGGCGTGCCGCGGCGCGTCGAGATCCCCAAGGACTCGATCTTCGCCGGGCGGCTCATGGAGGACCGGGCCGAGGTCACGGCGGGCATGCCGGTGGTCTCGGCCAAGCACGCCGGGTACGGCATCGTCGCCGAGATCGACAGCGCGCAGGCGTACCGGATCTCCGGCGCCGTGCAGAACGTGCGCGCCCAGATCAAGAACGGGCCGGGGCCGTTCCCGTGCGAGGCGCTCGGCACGATCGCGGCCCTGCCGTCCGGGACGATCCCCGAACCGCCCCCACCCACCCCCGACCCGCGGCAGTCGGGCGACGCCCCGGAGATCTCCAAGCTCCCGGCCGGCGGCCTGGAGGCGGGCGGCGCGGACGGCGGCGGCACCGCGGGCTCCGAGCCGACCGGGATGCGGCTGGTCTGCACCCCGCCGGACGACGTCAAGCTGATCAACGGCGCCTCGGTGACGCTCGACGTGATCACCGCCAAGGCCGCGCACGTGCTCGTGCTGCCGGTCGAGGCCGTCGCCGGCATCCAGGGCAAGGGCAAGGTCGACATCGTCGGCGCGGACCGCACCCGCAAGACCGTCGACGTGACGCTGGGTATCACCGACGGCAAGGTCGTCGAGATCCGCAAGGGCCTGCGCGGCGACGAGACGATCGCGATCCCCGGCCCGGACCTGCCGGCCGCCGCCCCCAACGCCGACCAGGGCGGCTCGGGCGGGCCGGGATGAGCGGTGCCGACGTGACCATGGAGCTGGCCACCCTCGGCGGGCCGGCCGGCGACCTCGCCGGCGGGGACGCGCTGATCGAGCTCAGCGGCATCACCAAGGTGCTCAAGGGACAACAGGAGCCACGCACGATCCTCGACGGCGTCGACCTCACCGTGCGGGCCGGGGAGAGCGTCGCGATCGTCGGACGCTCCGGCTCGGGCAAGAGCACGCTGCTCAGCGTCGTGGGGCTCTTCGACCGGCCGGACTCGGGGAGCTACCTGCTCGCGGGGCAGGACATCAGCCGGCTGCCGGAGCGCCGGGCCGCGAAGCTGCGCAGCTCGCACTTCGGCTTCGTGTTCCAGCGGTTCTTCCTGCTCAAGCATCTGACGGCCGCGCAGAACGTGGCGATGGCGCTGGTCAACGGGCAGGGCTGGCTGCCACGCCGGGAACGCCGGCGGCGGGTCATGGCGGCGCTCGACCGGGTCGGCATCGCGCACCTGGCCCGCAATCGCCCGGCCAAGATGTCCGGCGGCGAGCAGCAGCGGGTGGCGATCGCCCGCGCCCTCGTACGCAATCCCCGGGTTTTGCTCGCGGACGAGCCGACCGGGGCGCTGGACACCGAGACGGGCGCCCTCGTGATCGACGCGCTGCTGGACGCGACCGAGCGCGGATGCGGGCTGATCCTGGTGACTCACGACCGGGACCACGCCGCGCGGATGGGCCGGATCCTCGACCTGCGCGACGGGCGGCTGACCGAGCGGGCGCCGGCATGATGCGGCTCTCCGGGCGGCTGCGCTCGTCGCTGATCATCGGCATCCAGGGGATCCGGGCCCGCAAGCTGCGCACGCTGCTGTCGATGGTGAGCCTGTTCCTGGGCGTGCTCGCGGTCGTGGTGGTGCAGGCGGGCGCGAGCATCGCCGAGCGCGCCCTGATTTCCGACCTGGAACTGGTCGACGGCATCGACGGCACCCGGGTCATGGACATGCAGCCGAGCGATCGGTCCGCGGACATCGTCTTCGGCACGCTGGCCGGCCGCTCGGACGCGGTGGCGACGGTGGGCGTGCGGGCGATCGTCGGCGAGCCCGGCGTCCAGCCGGTCAACCCGGGCGGCTCGCCGATGGACCAGGACTGGGGCGGCGGGTCGATCTGCTATCCCGATGGGCACTGCGAAGAGGAGGGCGGACCCGAGGGCGAGGCCGTGGAGGTGCGACTCACCGCGCTGACCGGCGACGTCCGGGTGTTCCGGCCGTTCCGGCAGCAGTCCGGGCGGTGGCTCGACTTCTCCACCGTGCCGGCGCTGGCCCCGCGGCTGGTGCTCAACCGGGAAGCGGCCAAGGGGTTCCAGCAGCATCAGGTACCGGCCGAGATGCGGGTGACCGGGGCGACGAACAACATCACGCCGCAGTTCATCGGGGTGATCGACGACGGCGACCCGCAGCCCCGCGCGTACGTGCGGCTGGACGAGCTGTCGGCCTGGCTGCCGGCGGGCAGGCTCGGCGACCCGTCGAGCGGTGGCGAGATGCGGGTCATGCTGGCGCCGTCGACGCCGACCGAGCAGGTGCTGACCGCGAAGCTGCGCGGGGCGGGCGTGGAGACGTACGTGTCCACCGTGGACAGCCGCAAGCACCGCAGCAAGGAGCTCGCCCTGATGCGGCTGATCTTCTTCTCGATGGCCGGGCTGGTGCTGCTGATCGGCGTGGCCGGCATCCTCAACGTCGGCCTCGCCACGGTCGGCGAGCGGGTCGAGGAGTTCGCCCTGCGCCGGGCGGTCGGCACGCCCCGCTCGCTGCTGGCCGGCATCGTGCTCGCCGAGACGCTGCTGACCGGCTTGCTGACCGCGGCCGCGGCGATCGGCGCGAGCGCCGCGGCCCTCAAGGTGGTGTCGATGCTGCTCGGCGACTCCCAGCCGCTGCTGCACGACGTGCAGTTCCCGTGGGAGGCCGGGGTGGCCGGCATCATCGCGGGCATCGTGGCCGGCATCCTCGGCGGCTTCATCCCGGCACTGCGGGCCGCCGGCATCCCGATCGCCACGGTGATGCGGGCCTGACCGGGGCGGTCGCGGCCGGGCGCCCCGTGGTCGCCCGGCCGCGGCGCACCGTCACCGTCGGTGGCCGTGCAACAGGTGTACGTCGCCGAATTCGTGCCACATGTAGCGGCCGCGCAGGGCCTCGGCGTAGGCGGCCCGCAGCGCCTCCTCGCCGGCGATCGCGGTGAGCATGCGCAGGTGCGACGCGCGCGGCTCGTGCAGGCCGGTGAGCAGGCCGTCGACCACGCGGATGCGGTGCTCGGGGCCGATCACCAGGTCGGTCCACCCGGTCGCCGGCTCGCCCGCCGTCGTCTCCAGCGCGCGCACCACCGTGGTGCCGACCGCGATGACCCGGCCCCCGTGCTGGCGCACGTGGCGGATCAGGCGCGCGGTCGGCTCCGGCACCTCGAACCACTCCGGATAGGGCGGCTCGTCCACCTCGGCCGACGCCACCCCGGTGTGCAGCGTGACCGGCGCGACCAGCACGCCCCGGCCGGCCAGCTCGGCGAGCACCCGGCCGGTCAGCGGACGGCCCGCGCTCGGCATCTCGGCGCTGCCGGGCCGGATCGCGTACGCGTTCTGGTAGGTCTCCAACGGCCAGTCCCGGTCGGTGTACGCATACCGGATCGGCCGCCCGTGCCGCAGCAGATAGTCGGCCATCGTGCCGGGCACCCGCGCGTCGGCCACCCACAGCCGGTCGGTGAGCGGCTCGCGCAGCGTCAACGTGCCGTCCTCGATCGCGAGCCGTCGCGGCGCCGCCCCCAGCAGCGGCGCGGTGCTACCGGCCACCGGCCGGCGCAGCTCGATCAGCCAGCTGCCGTCGGGCCGCTCGGTCGAGACGTGCACGACCAGGCCGGGGCCGGCGTCGAGCGCGGCCGGCAGCGTCGCCGAGTTGTTCACCACCAGCACGTCGCCGGCGTCGAGCAGGCGTGGCAACTCGCGGAACCGATGGTGGGTCACCGCGGTGCCGCGGCTCACCAGCAGGCGTACGTCGTCGCGCCGGCGCCCGTGCGCCTCGGCCGGCTCCCGCGCGGCCAGCTCGTCGGGCAGGTGGAAGTCGAGGGTGGCGGTCATCGCAGCGACCCGGCGGCGTACCGGCCGGACTCGGGGCGGTCGCGCAGCAGCGTCAGCAGGCGTGGCACCACCGTCTCGGGCAGCGGCCGGTCGGAGATGTCCTCGCCCGGGAAGGCCTCCTGCTGCAGCCGGGTGCGCAGGTCGCCGGGGTCGACCGCCCAGACCCGCAGGGCCGGCTCCTCCTTGGCCAGCACCGCGCTCGCATGGTCGAGCGCCGCCTTGGCCGCGCCATAACCACCCCATCCCTCGTACGCCTCGACGGCGGCGTCCGAGCTGACATTGAGCACCGCGCCGGCGGCCGAGGCGCGCAGCTGGGGGAGAAGCAACTGGGTGAGCGCGATCGGGGCCAGCACGTTGACCTCGAAGGTGTCGAGCAGCGCCGGCAGCGGGAACGTGGCGAGCGCCGGGGGCGGGCTGCCGCCCAGCGTGGACGCGTTGTTGACCAGCAGGTCGGCTCCGCCCAGCCGGTCGGCCGCGGCCGCGAGCTCGGCCCGGTGGTCGTCGTCGACCACGTCGCCGGCGATCGCCGTCACCTTCGTGAAGCGGCTCAACTCGCCGGCCGCGGCCTCCAGATCGGGGGCGGTGCGGGCGTCGATCACGAGCTGCCAGCCGTCGCGGGCGAGCCCCTCGGCCAGGGCCCGGCCCAGCCCCCGGGAGGCTCCGGTGATCACTGCGGTTGTCGTCATGCCTCGACCCTGCCCCGTCGCGGCGGCGGCCGTATCGGGCCGCGGACGGGTTCCGCGTCGGACCATGGTCCTAGGACCGCGGGATGAGGCGGATTCCGGCTCGGCTGCCTATCGTGGGCGCATGACCACGCGCGACGAGCTGCGCACGGCCCGTCGCCTCTCCGCGGCCGTGCTGGCGGTGAGCGACCAGCTCACCGTTCCCGAGGTGCTCCAGACGATCGTGGACACCGCTCGCGACCTCGTCGGCGCCGACTACGCGGCCCTCGGCGTCCCCGACGAGGAGGGCTCGTTCGCCGAGTTCGTGGTGGCCGGCATCAGCGCGGAGCAGCGGGCGGCGATCGGGCCCCTGCCGCGGCAGCACGGCTTCCTCGCGGTGATGCTGCGCGAGCCGCAGGCCCAGCGCGTCGCCGACATCCGGGCCGACCCGCGCTTCGGCTGGTGGCCCGCCGCCCACCCGAAGCTCGGCGCGTTCCTCGGCGTCCCGATCATGAGCGGCGCCGAGATCCTCGGGGCGCTCTACCTGGCCAACAAGCCCGGCGGCTTCACCGAGTTCGACGAGGAACTGGTCGGCGTGCTCGCCGCGCACGCCGCGATCGCGCTGACCCACGCCCGGCTCTACGCGCGCAACCGCGAGCTGACCATCGCCGAGGAGCGCGCCCGCATCGCCCACGACCTGCACGACGCCGTGGCCCAGCGGCTGTTCGGCCTGCGGCTCACCGCGCAGGCCGCCGACGTGCTGCTCGACCGCGACCCGCCGGCGGCGCGGGAGCGGCTCGCCGAGGTCTCCACCCTGGCCCGCGAGGCCGCCGAGGAGCTGCACGCGGCGGTTCTCGAGCTGCGCCCGGCGCGGCTGGCCGAGGACGGCCTGCCGTCCGTGCTGCGCAAGCAGGCGCAGATCCTCGACCGGGCCTACGGCGGGGCCGACGGCCCGCGGGTGCGCTACGACGAGGACGATCCGCCGGTGCTGCCACCCGCCCAGCAGACGGTGGTGCTGCGGGTCGCGCAGGAGGCGCTGCACAACGCCGTGCGCCACGCCTGCGCCCGCCTCGTCCGGGTGAGCCTGGCCCGGCACGGCCCGGCCGGCGCGGTGCTCGAGGTGGCCGACGACGGCGCCGGGTTCGACATCTCGGCGGTGCTGCGGGCGGGCCGCAGCCTGGGCCTGCGGTCACTGCGCGAGCGGGCCCACTCGGTCCGCGGTACGGCGACCGTGCGGTCCACCCCCGGCGCCGGCACGGTGGTCCGCTTGGAGGTGCCCGGTGACGCACCCGGCTGAGCCGATCCGCGTGCTGATCGTCGACGACCACCCGGCCGTACGGCGTGGGTTGCGCACCTTCCTGGAGCTGGCGGACGGCCTGGAGGTGACCGGTGAGGCCGCCGATGGCCCGGCGGCGCTGGAGATGATCGCCGAGACCGGCCCCGACGTGGTGCTGCTCGACATGATGCTGCCCGGCATGGACGGCGTGGAGGTGCTGCACGAGCTGCGCCGTCGCGCGCTCGCCTGCCGGGTGCTGGTGGTGACCAGCTTCGCCGACCGGATGCCGGCCGCGATCCGGGCCGGCGCCCGCGGCTACCTCTCCAAGGACGTCGACCCCGGCGCGCTCGTCGCCGCGGTGCGCTCGGTCGCGGCCGGCCACCTGCTGCTCGATCCGTCGGCCGCCGACGCGCTGCTGACCCCGCCGGCCACCGGCGAGACGCTCACCGCCCGCGAGCGCGACGTGCTCACCCGGCTGGCCGAGGGGCGTTCCAACCGCGAGATAGCGCAGGATCTGGTCGTCTCGGAAAAGACGGTCAAGACCCACGTGTCGAGCATCCTGCTCAAGCTCGGCCTGGCCGACCGCACCCAGGCCGCCGTCTACGCGGTCCGGCAGGGGCTATGACGCAACCGACGGCGACCAGGACGACCAGCGCTCGACCCTGATCTCCAGGAACGGGCCGGGCGGCGGCGTCTGCTGATATTGCGGGTAGCGGTCCACCAACGCCCGCAGCCCCTCCGGCGACGAATCGAGGACGCGGGCCACGCCGTCGGCGCGCACCCACCACAACTGGGACCAGTCCTCGTCGTAGTGGTCGGCCAGGACGCTCACCCGCGGGTTCGCGGCGATGTTGGCCAGGCGCTTGAGGCGGTAAGAGCGCTTGGGTTTCGCGTCCACGGCGGTGTGCAGGACGTCGCCGGCGCGGGCGAAGACGATCGGCACCAGGTGCGGGACGCCGTCCGGGGCGACGGTGGCGAGACGGGCCACCCGGGCGGTCCCGAACAGCTCGGCGGGGGTCACCGGCCGACCAGTTCGGCGATCGCCTTCTCCCACTTCTCCAGCGCGGGCTCGACCACGCTCCACGGGCCGGATGGCAGCCACACCGAGGCGCGGTCGACGCCCGCGGCCTCCAACTGCTCGAGCGCCTTCGGGTCGGGCGGGACGCTCAGCACCTGGAACTGGAGATAGCGGTCGGCGCGGGCGCGCAGCGCGGCGATCCGGGCGAGGACGTCGGTGTCGTGCCACTGCGGGAACCAGCCGTCGCCGTACTCCAGAACCCGCTGCTCGGCGGTCGGGCCGCCACCACCGATCAGGATCGGGGGCCAGGGCTTCTGGGCGGGCTTGGGCCACGACCAGATGCGGTCGAAGTTGACGAACTTCCCGTGGAAGGTGGCCTCGTCGTTGGTCCAGATCTCGCGCATCGCGCGCACCCGCTCGCCGAGCAGCGCCAGGCGGGTGCGCGGGTCGGTGCCGTGGTTGGCCATCTCCTCCCGGTTCCACCCGGAGCCGATGCCGAACTCGAACCGGCCGCCGCTGAGGTGGTCGACGCTCGCCACCTCCTTGGCGGTGGTGATCGGGTCGCGCTCGACGACGAGGCAGACGCCGCTGCCGACGCGCAGCCGGGTGGTCGCCTCGGCCGCCGCGGTCAGCGCCACGAACAGGTCGTACGTGTGCCAGTACTTCTGCGGCAGCTTGCGCCCGCCGCCCCACGGGGTCTCGCGGCTGGCCGGGATGTGGGTGTGCTCCGCGAAGAAGAGCGCCGTGTGGCCGCGCTCCTCGATCCGGCGGGCGATCTCGCCGGGGCGCATGCCGTCGTGGGTGGGGAAGTATCCGACGCCGAATTCCATACGCCCGATCCTAGGAGGCCGCCCCGCGCTGCGTCCTCAACGCTCAGCGGATACGCCGACCGGCACCGACGAACCCTCGTAAACCACGCCGAACGCTGCGGCCACCGCGAACGCCACCGCCCCCGCCACGAACAACCACACCGCGTGCCGGCCGAAGCCACCGCCGGCCGCGCTACCCGCGAGAGCCCCGAACACGGCCACCCCGAGCGCACCACCCGTCTGCCGCGCCGTATTGCTGGCCCCCGAGGCGATCCCCGGCGCCGACGGCACCGTCCGCATCGCGGCGCTGACGATCGCCGGCGTCAGGATGCCCAGCCCCGCGCCCCACACCGCCAGCGCCACCAGCAGCACCGGGTACATCGGCCGACCGGCCGACAGCGCGATCCCCGCGAACCCCACCGCCGCCAGCGCCAGCCCCAGCGCCGAGGTGCGCCACGCGCCGATCCGGTGCACGAGCCGGCCCGAGGGCGCGCCCAGCAGCGGCAAGGGCAGCATCCCCGGCAGCAGGAGCAACCCCGCGGCCAGCGGCGAGAGCCCGTGCACGTCCTGGAAGAGCTGGGTGAGCAGGAACAGCCCGCCGAGCGCGCAGAAATTCATCAAGCCCGCGACACCACAGGCGGCGGCGAGCGGCCACCGCGCGGGGGAGGGCACCGAGAGCAGGGGCGGATCGGCCCGCCGCTCGACCACCCAGAGCGCGACCGCCCCGGCGGCCGCCACCGGCAGGAGCAGAGCTTCCCGCTCGATGATCGCCGTCACGAGAGCCCCCAGCCCCACCGCCAGCGCCGCGGCCCCGAGCCAGTCGACCCGCCCACCGGCCGTCGCCCGCGCCGGGCGGAACCGCAGGACCGGAACAAGCGCCGGCACGATCACCGGCACGTTGAGCCAGAAGACGGCCCGCCACCCCACGCCCTGCACCAGCAGCCCGCCGATGAACGGCCCGGCCGGCAGCGCGCACCCGCCGACGGCCGCCCACAGCCCCACCACCCGGGCGCGCGCCTGGTCATCGACCGCCGACGAGCTGAGCAGCGCCAGCGTCCCCGGCAACATCAGCGCCGCCGACACCCCTTGCAGCGCCCGCCCGCCGATCAGCGCCGGCAAGTTCCCGGCGGCTCCGCACAGCACCGAGGCAACGAGGAACCCGATAAATCCGGATAAAACGATCGCGCGATGTCCCAGCCGATCACCCACCGCACCGGCGGCCAGCAGGAGGGCGGCCAACGGCACCGTATAGGCATCCACCACCCAAGCCAGTCCCGACGATGACGCGTGCAACCCCGCCCCGATCGACGGCAGCGCCACATTGACCACCGTCACGTCGAGCAGAACCAGGAAATACCCGCCACAAAGAGCGAGCGTCAGCGAGAACTTGCCCACCGACCGATGCTTTTCCGTATCGATCGATTCCATGCGCCTGGGATAGCCTGCCCGCCATGATCAACGAGCGGGAGATCAGCGAGCCGGTCGATCTGTGCCTGCCCGGCGGCCGTCTCAACCCGGCCGCCGTCGGCTGGACGCGCGGTCCCCGGCACCGCGCCAACCTGCGCGGCTGGGGCCGCACCAAGCGCTGGGAGTATTGGGGCATCGTCACCCCCGGCCACATCCTCGGCCTCGTCGTCTCGTCGCTCGACTACGCCGGCGTGCACGGCCTCTACCTCCTCGACCGGGCGAGCGGCCGCGAGACCCGCGTCGACGCCACCGTTCCCCTCGACCGCACGGTGCGGCTTCCGGCCCACGCCGGCGCGGGCCTGGTCTCGATGCGGGCCAGGAACCTCACGATCAAAATCGAGCAGACCCCGACGCGTACGGCGATCACGGCGCGATCCCGCGGCATCGAGATCGATCTGGTCGTCCCCGCCGTCGAGGGCCACGAGTCGCTCGGCGTGGTCGTGCCGTGGAGCACCCGCCGGTTCCAGTACACGCTCAAGGACCTCGGCCGGCCCGTGCACGGCGCGCTGCGGCTCGGCGACGTCGAGCACGTGGTCGGCCAGGGCTTCGCGGTGCTCGACCACGGTCGCGGCCGCTGGCCCTACTCCGCCGCCTGGAACTGGGCCGCCGGCGCCGCTCCCGGCCGGGCCATCCAGCTGGGCGGCCGCTGGACCGACGGCACCGGCTCGACCGAGAACGCGCTCTTCCTCGACGGCCGCCTCCACAAGATCAGCGAGGACCTGACCTGGGAGTACGACCGCCGCGACCGGCGACGCCCGTGGCGCATCCACGGCGAGCGCGTGGACGCCCGCTTCGAGCCGTTCCACGAGCGGGTCGCCCGCGCCAACCTGGCCGTGGTGGCGAGCGAGATCCACCAGTGCTTCGGCCACTTCTCCGGCTGGGCCACCACCGACACCGGCGCCCGCGTCGACCTGGACGGCCTGACCGGCTGGGCCGAGGAGGCCCGCAACCGCTGGTGATCCGGGTAGCCCCGCGGCCGCTGGTGATCTGAGTCGTCGCGCGCCGCGGCCTGAGTATCCGTGCTCAGTTCCGCACCCCCGCGCGCCACAAGGATCAACGACGTGACGTATCCCTGCCCGAACTGCGGCGCCCCGGCCTCCCTGGAGTCCGGCTGCCCGACCTGCGGCCGCGGTCCCGACCACGACGCCGCCGAGGTGATCCGCACCGACGCCGAGATCGGCGCGCTGATCGCCGAGCTGGCCACCGCCCAGCACGTCGTGCGCGACCTGGAGATCCGTATCAATCAGGCGTGGCAGCGGCGGCATGCGGCCGCGGCACGCGTACGCACGACCGCGGCACCGAAACGCGGCAACGGCGTGCAAACCCTTCTCTTCGTCCTCGGCGGCCTCCTCCTGGGTTCCGCCGCGATCGTCTTCGCCGCCGTGGCGTGGTCCCAGTTCGGCATGGCCGGCCGCGCCACCCTCCTGGCCGTGGCCACCGTCGCCGCCCTGGCCGTGCCCCCGGTCGCGCTGCGGCGGGGCCTGACGGCCACCGCCGAGACCATGGCCGCCGTCGGCCTTTTGCTCACCCTTCTTGACGGGTACGCCGCCTGGTACGTGAACCTGCTCGGCGTAACCAGGATGTCCCCCGCCCGCTACGCCGGCCTGGTCTTCGCCGTCACCGCCGCGACCGCCACCGCCTACGCCCTGCTCACCCACGTGACCGCGGCGCGTTACGCGGCCCTCGTCGCGTTCCAGCCGGCCCTCCCGCTGCTGGTAGCTCCGGCGCACCCCGGCGCCGCCGGTTGGTCGCTGACCTTCGGCGCCCTGGCCGCCCTGAACCTCGTCGCCGCGAACCCCACCGCCTTGAAGCCGGCCCTTGGCCCGGTCGCCCTTGGCTCGGTCGCCCGGCGCCTCCCGGCCGCCTACGGCTTCGCGGTCGTCTCCATCCTCGTCGCGTTCGTGCCCGCCGCCGTGTCCGGGCTCAACACCCTCGTCACGGCGACCCCGTTCTTCCACGCGGCGTGGCCGCGGACGGTTCCCGGACCCGGCTGGCAACTCCCCGCCGCGCTGGCCCTGGTCACCGCCGTCCTGTTCGGCACCGTCCCGCCCCGCCTGCGCCTCGCGTCCCTCTTCGGCGGCGCCGCCGTGATCGCCCTGGCCCTTCCGGCCGGCCTGCGGCTCCCGTGGTGGAACGGCCCGATCGTGGACCTGGTCGTCGTGTCCGCGGCCCTATTCCTGGCCGCCCGCCGCGCCGCTCCCGCTCTGCACGTCCCCGCTGCCCGAGCCGCCGCGCTGTCCGCCGCGGCTTCCCCCGCGATCCCCAACACGGCCGCCACGGCGGTCCGCATCGCCACCTCCGACTCCCTCGTCACCTTCGTGAGCCAGCTGGTCACCGCCGCCCTGCTGAGCGCGCACGCCCTGATCGCCGGCTTCGGCCGCCCGGCCACGGCCGCCGCGGTTCTCACCACGATCGCCCTGCTCGGAGCGGGCGTGGCCGCCCGCGCGCGGAGCGCCACCCCGATCAGCGCCAACGCGACGACCGCCAACGCGACGACCGCGAATGCGACGATCGCGAACGCGACGATCGCCAACGCGACGACCGCCAACGAGGGAAGCGCCAGCGCGGAGATTGCCAGCCCGCCGAGCGCCGGCGCGGGGAGAGTCAGCGCAGCGAGCGCCAACGCAGCTAACGCCAACGCGGCGAGCGTCAACGCGGCCAGCGCCGGTGCCAACGCGGCCAGCGCCGGTGCCAACGCGGCCAGCGCCGGTGCCAACGCGGCTGGCGCCGGTGCCAGTGCGGCCGGCACCGTCCTGTCCGAAGTCGGCCTGTTTGTCGCGTTGAGCGCGATCCCCGCGATCGCCTGGACCACCACGGCGGCCCTCGAGCTGAGCGCCGTCGCCCAGGTCCGGGCGGTTGCCGCGGCCACGGTGGCGGCCCTCCTTCTCGTGGGCCTGGCCGCCCGCCGGCCGGGTGCGCCGGCCGCCGCGCCCGGGCTGGTGCTCACCCTGCTCGGCGTGACCGTCGCGGCGCCCGCGGGGACGGTGCTCGAGGCGTACACGATCATCGCAAGCGTCCTGGCACTGGCCGCCGCCATCGTCGCCCGGCGGGACCACACGCCCAGCTGGGCCACCTACGGCCCGGCGCTGATCGGCGGATTGCTCCCGAGCCTGGCGCTGGTGCTCACGCATGACGGCGAACACCTGCGCCGCCTGCTGCTCGGGATCGCCGCGCTCGCCGTTCTGCTGGCCGGCGCACGGCTGCGGCTGCGTGCCCCGCTGCTCGCCGGGGCCGGCACGCTCGGGCTGGTCGCGCTGCACGAGATCGGGCTCGTCTGGGATCTGATCCCGCGCTGGATCCCGCTCGCCGCCGGCGGTCTGCTGCTGGTCGTGCTGGCCGCCACGCTCGAAGCGCGCCGCCGGGACCTGGCCCGGTTCCGCCGGGCGCTGGGCCGGATGAGTTAGGGCCGGATGAGCCAGGGCCGGATGAGCCAGCGCCCGGACCCCGCCTCGCTCCCGCGTGATCGGTCGGGCAGGCGCTCGTCGCTCAGCGGATTTGTCCGCGCGGAAGCTAACACTGCGTGACCGGCTGCCGATGCGAAGGGCCTCAACCCCCGGCCCTCCCGACGCAGAACGGAGCACGGATGTCGCCCGCGCGCTTGCAGTCGTGCTTCGCCGCCTGGATCGTGGCGCTGACCGCGCTGTTCTATGCCTTCCCGGCGCTCAGCATGTATTCCTGGGCCGCGATCGGGCTCTCCGCGGCCCTCGCGGTGGTCGTCGGCGTCCAGGTGCACCGGCCGGCCAAGCGGCTGCCGTGGTACCTGCTGTCGGCCGTGCTGGTGAGCTTCACCGCCGGGGACACCACTTACAACATCCTCACCGACTTCCTGGGGCGCGACAATCCGTTCCCGTCCCTGGCCGACGGGTTCTACCTGCTGGTCTACCCGATGCTCGCGGTCGCGCTGCTGATCTTCATCCGGGCGCGGTCGGGGGCGGACAACCGGGCCGCGCTGCTCGACGCGCTGGTGCCGACGGCCGGCCTGGGCCTGCTGTCCTGGGTCTTCCTGATCTCGCCGTACGTGCGCGACGACCACATGGGGCTGCTGGAGAAGCTGACCTCGGCCGCGTACCCGCTCGGCGACGTGCTGGCGCTGGCCATGCTGCTGCGCCTGGTCACCGCGGGCACCCGCCGCCCGGTCGCGCTGACCACGCTGGCGACCGGCGTGACCGCGCTGCTGGCCACCGACGTGGTGTACGGCCTGCGGCAGCTCGACGGCACCTGGCAGGTGGGCGGCCCGACCGACTCCGGCTGGATCTTCTTCTACACCGCGCTCGGGCTGGCCGCGCTGCACCCGTCGATGCGGCGGCTCACCTCGGGTGGCGACGCCGCCACCGAGACCGTGGGCGGCGGCCGGCGGCTCGCCGCGATGGCGCTGGCGGCGCTGATCGCCCCGGCCGTGCTGGTGGTCGAGGACCTCACCGACGGCGTCGAGGACGCCATCATGATCGCCACCGCGTCCGGCACCATGTTCCTGCTGGTGATGGCCCGGGTGGCCGGGCTGATCCAGGCGCAGCGGGAGAACACGGCCCGCGAGCGGACGCTGCGCATCTCGGCGGCCGACCTGGTCGCGGCGAGCAGCGAGCTCGACGCCGGCGAAGCGCTCCGGCAGGCCGTCGCCGCGCTGGTGCCCGAGGGCGAGGAGTACCGGTTCTGCTACGTCCGGGGCGTCGCCGACCCGGGCGACGACACCGGCCTGGTCGGCACCGGCTGGGCGCCGGTCGCCGAGCTGCCGGCCGTCGTGGCCGCGCAATGCGAGGGCTTCGAGTCGGCGCTGTACGGCGAGGCGGTCTTCGGCTCCGTCGACGGCAACCCGCCCCGCCGCGACCGCGCGTACCTGGCCGCCGACGACCACGTGCTCACCACGCTGCAGCCGTCCTTCGAGGCGCTGATGGCGCAGGGCACGCTCGCGGTTCAGCGGATCACGCTGACCCGGGAGCTCACCCGGCGCAGCAGCGAGGACTACTTCCGCGCGCTGATCCAGAGCGCCTCCGACGTCATCCTGATCGTCGGCGACGACGAGGAGATCCGGTACGCGAGCCCGTCCGCGCTGCCCGTCTTCGGCCGCACCGACCTGGTCGGCACTTCGCTGGTCCGGCTGTTCGCGAGCACCGACCACGCCGAGCTGCGCGCGCTGCTCGAGCAGACCGGCAGCGGCCGCGGCTCCCGCGACGGCGTCGACCTCACCGCGATCTCGGGCGACGACCTGCTGCTGCAGGTCGAGGTCACCTGCCGCGACCTGCGCGACGACCCGGCCGTCGGCGGCCTGGTCATCACCATCCGGGACGTCACCGAGCGGCGCCGCCTCGAGAGCGACCTCGCGCACCAGGCGTACCACGACTCGCTGACCGGGCTGGCCAACCGCTCGCTGTTCCAGAACCGGCTCGAGCAGGCCGCCCTCTCCGCCGAGAGCGTCCGCTGCCTGGTCGGTGTCCTCTTCGTCGACCTCGACGACTTCAAGGAGGTCAACGACACGCTCGGGCACGGCGCCGGCGACCAGCTGCTGGTCGCGGTCGGCCGGCGGATCGCCGAGGTGGCCGGCCCGCTGAACATGTCGGCCCGCACCGGCGGCGACGAGTTCGCGGTGCTCATCGAGCACATCACCGACCCCGGCGAGGTCGAGCGGGTCGCCGAGGGCATCGTCGTCGCGCTCAGCGAGCCGATCGAGGTCACCGACGGCACCGGCGGCCTGCACCTGGTCAGCGGCGCCGCCAGCGTCGGTGTCGCGACCAGCGGCGACACCGAGGGCATCACCGAGCTGCTGCGCCGGGCCGACGTGGCCATGTACGTCGCGAAGACCGACGGCAAGCGCACCTGGCGGCTGTACCGCGACGAGCTGCACCAGGAGATGATCCGCCGGCTCGAGATGCGCTCGGCGCTGGTCGAGGCCGTTCCCGGCGACCAGATGCGGCTGCGCTACCAGCCGATCGTCGACCTGCCCACCGGCGAGATGATCGGGCTCGAGGCGCTGGTGCGCTGGCAGCACCCGCTGCGCGGACTGCTCGGCCCGAACGAGTTCATCGAGCTCTCGGAGGAGAACGGCTCGGTGGTCGCGATCGGCGGCTGGGTGCTGCGGGAGGCGCTGGAGACGTTCGCCGGCTGGCGGGCCGCGCCGGGCGGCGGGTCGCTGAAGTACATCAGCGTGAACGTGTCGGCACGGCAGTTCCGGGCGCCCGGGTTCGTCGACCAGGTGCGCGAGGTGCTCGCCGAGACCGGCGCCCGGCCGGAGTGGCTGCTGCTGGAGATCACCGAGAGCCTGGTGCTGCACGACGCCGACCAGGTCTGGGCCGACCTCCGTGAGCTGCGCGCCATGGGCATCCGCATCGCGATCGACGACTTCGGCACCGGCTACTCGTCGCTGAGCTATCTCAGCCAGATGCCGGTCGACGTTCTCAAGATCGACAAGTCGTTCATCGACGACATCCTGCACAGCGCCCAGCAGATGGCGCTGGTCGAGACCATCGTCAGCCTGGCCCGCACGCTCGAGCTCAACGTCGTCGCCGAGGGCATCGAGCTCGACGGGCACCGCGCCGCGCTCGCCGCCATGGGCTGCCCGTACGGCCAGGGCTATCTGTTCTCCAAGCCGGTCACCGCCGACGAGATCGGCGCCCGGCTCGGCATCAGCACCACCGGCACCACCGTCACCCCCTCAAGTAAGTAGTTGGAAGGAAGCACATGTCCCTCGCGCCTCTTACCGGTCTCGATTTCGTCCAGCGGGACGGCCGCTGGGCGGATCTGGAACGGCTGCGCAGCGGCAACCCCATGTACGACGCCGTCATCGAGGAGATCGACGGCCGCCGGATCAGGGTCGGCGACCACTGGCTGTCCGACTTCGCCTCCTGCAACTACCTCGGCTTCGACCTCGAGCCCGAGATCGCGGCCGCCATCGAGCCCGAGGTGCGCCGCTGGGGCACGCACCCCAGCTGGTCGCGCCTGCTCGGCAACCCGTCGATCTACCCGCAGATCGAGGAGCGCCTGACCGAGCTGCTCGACGCCCCCGACACGCTGGTGCTGCCCACCATCACGCACATCCACATGTCGGTGCTGCCGATCCTGGCCGGCAAGGGCTACGTCTTCCTCGACTCGCAGGCCCACAAGACCATCTACGACGGCAGCATGTACGCCCGTGGCCTCGGCGCGACCGTGCAGCGCTTCCGGGCCAACGACCTCGAGCACCTGCGCGAGCTGCTGCGCGCGGCGCCCGGCGGCGTGCCCAAGGTGATCGCCATGGACGGCGTGAACAGCATGACCGGCAACGCGCCCGACATCGCCGGGTTCGCCGCGCTCGCCCGCGAGTTCGGCGCGCTGCTCTACGTCGACGACGCGCACGGCTTCGGCGTGATCGGTGAGCGGGCGGCCAACGAGATGTCCCCGTACGGCATCAAGGGCAACGCCATCGTCAAGTTCTGCGGCGAGTCGTACGACAACGTCGTGCTCGTGGGCGGCTTCTCCAAGTCGTACTCGTCGCTGTTGGCCTTCTTGGCCCTGCCCACCTGGCTGAAGAACCACCTCAAGGTCTCCGCCCCGCCGTATCTGTACTCCGGCCCGGCCCCGACCGCGTCGCTCGCCACCGTGATGGCCGGCTTCGACGTCAACGAGAAGCGCGGCGACGCCATCCGGGCCGACCTGTACCGCAAGACCATGAAGGTGCTCGACCACGTCCGCGGCCTCGGGGTCTTCACCCCGAACACCGGCAGCACGCCGGTGATCGAGCTGCCGCTGGCCGCCGGCGAGGACATCGACGAGGTCGGCAAGCTGCTCTGGGAGCGGGGCATCTACGTCACGCTCGCCGCGTACCCGCTGGTGCCGCGCGACCAGGTCGGCTTCCGGGCCCAGGTCACGGCGGCCAACACCGACGCCGAGCTGGACCAGCTCAACGCGGTCATCACCGAGCTCGCCGACGCCGGGAAGCTCCGGCGTTGATCACGTTCGCCGGTCCGCTGACGCCCCTGCGCCATCGGCAGTTCCGGCTGCTGTGGACCGGGTTGAGCGCGTCGCTGATCGGCGACGGCATGCTGCTGGTCGCCCTGGCCTGGCAGGTGTACGACCTGTTCGGGGTGCCGGCCGCGATGTCCGCGGTCGGCGTCGCCCTGTCCCTCCCGCAGGTCGTGACGCTGCTGCTGGGCGGGGTGATCAGCGACCGCTTCGACCCGCGCCGGGTGATGCTCGCCTCCGACCTGCTCCGCGGGACGGTGATGGCGGTCGTCGCCGTGCTCACCCTCACCGGCGCGCTGACGTCGCTGTGGATGCTGCTGGCGCTGATCGTCGTGTACGGCGCGGGGGCGGGGTTCTTCGGCCCGGCGTTCGACGCGCTGGTGCCACGGATCGTGCCGGCCGACGACCTCGTGGCGGCCAACTCGCTCGACCAGTTCGTGCGGCCGGCCGGGCTGCAGATCTTCGGGCCGATGCTGGCCGGCGCGGTCATCGCGGTGGGCGGGGCGGGGTGGGCGTTCGCGGTCGACGGCCTGACATTCGCCGTGTCCGTGGCCTGCCTGCTGGCGATGCGCCGCTCGTTGTCCGAGGTTTCCGAGGAATCGGGCGGCGAGTCGCTCTGGGCGGAGATGCGCGAGGGCATCGCGTACGTCCGGCGGCACGTCTGGCTGTGGGGCACGTTCCTCTCCGCGACCTTCACCTACCTGCTCTTCGTCGGCCCGACCGAGGTGCTGCTGCCGTATGTGGTGAAGACCGAGCTGGGCGGCAGCGCGACCGCGCTCTCGCTGGTGCTCACCTCGGGCGGCCTCGGCGCGATCGCGGCCGCGCTCACGGTCGGGTGGATCGGCATCCCGCGCAAGTTCATCTCCTACATGTATGGAACGTGGGCCGTCGCCACCCTGGCGGTCGCCGGGTACGGCGCGGCCACCGCCACATGGCAGCTGGCGCTGGCGTGCGTGGTGGTCAACGGGCTCGAGGCGGCCGGAACGGTGGCCTGGGCGACGACCAAGCAGCGGCTGGTGCCGACCCGGATGCTCGGCCGGGTGTCGAGCGTGGACTGGTTCGTGTCCACGGCGCTGCTGCCGCTGTCCTATGCGCTCGCGGCGCCGATCGCGGGCTGGATCGGCGTGCGCGCGACACTGCTCGGGGCCGGGCTGCTCGGGGCGGTCGTGACGTTCGGCTTCCTGTTCCTGCCCGGCATGCGCGGGCCGGAGCAGACGCCGGCCTACCGCCCGCGGCACGCCCGCTGGCTGCCGCCGGTCGAGCTCACCGCGGCGCCGGGCCTGCTGGTCGCGGCCGTCGAGCCCACCGCGGCCCCCGTCCCGATCGTGGCGCAGGCTCCCCGGCACGCGGACGACCGAGAGGAAGTCCTCGTCGCATGAGCGAACCGCTTGACGCCGTCCGCGACCTGAGCGCCGCCTTCGCCGCCCGCGATCTGGACGCCGCCCTGGCCTGCTTCGTGCCCGGCGAGTGCGTCGGCTACGCCGGATCGGAGCGGGGCGAGACCGCGAACGGCCGGGACGCGCTGACCGCGCTGCTGGGCAAGGTTTTCCGGCGCGCTGAGGCGTACGCGTGGAAAGTGACGGCCGCGACCGTCCATCGCCACGGTGACCAGGCCTATGTCTTCACCGAGGCCGAAGGCGAGGTGCGGGCCGACACCGGCGTCGCCGACGAGTTCGCCTACCGGGTCTCCGGCCTGGTCGAGCTCGTCGACGGGCGCTGGCGATGGCGGCACTGCCAGGGCGGCGAGCCCACCTAGCGTCCGCCCGCCGGGTCAGCTCACCGTCGAGCCGGAGATGACCGGGTCGCCCTTGCCGAGGTAGAACACGCCGGGGAAGGTCTCGAAGCCGTCGCTCGGGTTCTTGCGCAGCTTCGAGTTGCGGATCGTCAGCGTGCCCGACCGGTCGTTGCTGACGAAGAAGATCGCTCCGCCGCCCTCCTTGGCGTGGTTCTTCTCGATGATCGTGCCGTCGACGGTCAGCTTGATCGTGTCGCCGTCCATGTAGATCGCGCCGCCGCTGCCGCCGCCCGGGGTGCCCGCGCGGGCCGGGTTGGCGCCGTTGCCGACCGCCGAATTGCCGCTCAGCACGCTGTTCAGCACCACCCAGCGGGCGTGCAGGCTGCTCAGGGCGGCGCCGTTCGAGCACGAACCCCCGGTGAACGTGCTGCCCACGACGTACACGGTGTTGTCGCCACCCTGATAGCTGATGCGGACCGCGCCGCCGCCCAGGTCCGGGCCCGTACGATCGCATTTGTTGCCGGTGAAGCGCGAGTTGATCACCCGGAGCGACCCGCCGTAGGCGAAGATCGCGCCGCCACCGCCCTCGTTGAGCTTCTCGCCGGTGCTGTTGCCGTTCTTGAAGGCCATGTTCTGCACGACGAGCTTGGGCGTCGTCCGCTCGATGCACGAGCCGCCGGCGTTGCCCTGCTTGGCGTCGCACGTGTTCAGGTAGAGGATGCGCCGCTTGCCGGCGCCGTCCAGGGTGACCCGGCCGCCGCCGTCGAGGACGACCTTGCTGACGGTGTTGCGGACCTTCGCGGTCGCGGTCATCGTGATCGTCACCGGCACCGGCCCGCAGTCGAACGTGATGATGCCGCCGGCGGCGACGGCCTTGACCACCGCGGCCGAGGTGCAGCTCGCGGCGGTGCCGTTGCCGATCTTGCGGGTGGGCTTGCTGGTGTCGACCGGGCGGGCGGTCGACGGCACCGCGGCGTGCCCGTTCGGATTACCCGGTTTGGGCAGGGTCTTCGGCTTGACCGGCGGGGTTGCCGAGGCCGAGGCGGGGGTCGATGGTGAGGCCGACGCCGGCACGGACGCCGACGGCCCGGCCGACAAATCGGGCGAAGGTGCCGACGGGGCCGCGGAGTCCACGAACGATGGCGCTTCGGCGGCGCCGGATGCGGAGTGACACCCACTCAGCGTCCCGGCGGTGAGCACGCTCAGCAACGTCGCGGCGAGGACCGGTCGAATTCGCACCGGGCGATGGTAAGGGCACCCGGCCGGCCCCGGTAGGGGCCGTTCAGTGCCGGATGGCGGCCAGCTGCGTCGCCTGGCCGACCAGGTTGCCCTTCGTGTCCCAGGCCAGCGCCGTCTCGTCCATCCGCCCCGAGGTGATCTCGGCGGCGTGCATGGTGACCCGCAGCGGGCCCGGCGCCGGCAGCCGCCGCAGGTAGGCGGTGAACGTGATGGTCGGCGCCCAGCCGGCCACGCCCAGCGTCAGCGAGATCGGCGGCGCCAGGTCGAGCGCGACCAGCAGGCTCAGCGGGTCCCAGTCCGAGCCGTCCGCGAGCCGCAGCCATGCCCCGGTCCGCCCGCTCTTCGACGGCTGCCCGGTGGCGAACCCGAGCGACGCCGGGTCCAGCCGATGCTCGACGACATCCAGCAGGGGTACGGCGAACGGAGCGCCCGGCGCGATCGCGGGCAGCAGCAGGCACTCGTCCTCGGGCGGCAGCTCGGGCGGCGGCGCCGCGCTCCAGAACGGCTCGGCGTCGTCCAGCCCGCCCTGGGTGATCAGTGCCTCGGCGCAGACCGTGCCGTCCTGCTCGAGGCCGGCCCGGTATTGCGAGGTGGCCCGGCCCTGGCGCAGCGGCGTCACCGAGATCGTCGCCGGCCCGGCGACCGGCGGCCGCAGGAACGAGGTGGTCACCGCGACGGGATGCTCGTGCCCGGCCGCGGCCGACACCGCCCGGCCCAGCACCGCCATGAGATAGCCGCCGTGAAGTTTGTCGCCGACCGCCCACTGCGGGTCGAGCTCGGCCCGGTAGGCGCCGTCCTCCCGGGCGGTGATCGCGGTCGCCTCCGCGAACGTCTTCATTTGATCAAGCTCGCACAGCCGGAGCAACCGGGTCAATTCTCCGAGGCCGTCGTCACGTATTCGCGCAGGTAGCCGATGACGCCCGCGCGCGGCCGGGCGATCGTGACGCCCTCCTGGCCGCCGCGCCGCCACTCGGCGATCAGCAGGTCGGGCGTCGCCGCCGCGGTCACGATCACCCAGTCGTCGGTCCGGTCCTGCCGCAGCCAGCGCTCGATCTCGTCGTGCCCCTGGTGGGCCGTTCCGTCGGATTCGATCACCAGGCAGTCCTCGGACAGCGTCGTGATCACGGCCGGGATGTCGTGGCGACGCCGGCCGGCGACGAACTCGTGCAGCAGGTCCGCGGTGGGCGTCGGGTCCTGATTGACGAACGTCCACCTCAGCGGTGCTCTCCGCGTGCGCATGCCCGGTGTTCGCACACCGAGCCCGATCGGATCGTTCTGTCCGGCATTTGTCCGGGTCCTGTGCCTGCCCGCCACCGCCGCGTATCGTCCGTCGGCGATGGACCACCCCGATGACCTGCTGGAGGAGTTCGCGTTCGGCGACGTGCCGGACGTGGGCCCGCACGTCGCCGAGTGCGCGCGGTGCTCGGCGCACGTCTCGCTGGCCCGGCAGGCCGCGGACTGGCTGGCGTCCTCGCACTCCGCGCCGCCGCCTCCGGCGTTGCGGTCGCGGGTGCTCGCGGCCGCGGTGCGGGCCCGGCCGCCGTCGCCGGGTTCGGCTTTTTCCGCGTACGTGTCACAGGCCGCCGATTTCGAGGTGCTGATCGATTCCCTGTCGCCGGCGCAGTGGTCGCTGCCCACCACGGACGGCCGCACGGTCGAGGACCTGGTCCGCCACCTCGCCGGCAACGACGGGAACGTGCTCGCCGACCTGGGCACCGCGGTGCCGGTTTCCGATTCGCCCGGGCCGGCTTCCGCCCGGCCCGACGAACGCGGTTCTCCCGTGCCGGCTTCCGCCCGGGCCCGCGATCTCTGGCGCGACCGGTCCGATCTGCTGATGCGTACGGTCGGGCCGGCCGAGGAGTCGCTGCTGAGCCGTCCCGTGCGGCTGGCCGGCAAGACACCGATGCGGCGGCCGCTGCGCGAGGCCATGATGCAGCGAGCCTTCGAGACGTGGATCCACCGCGACGACATCCGCGCGGCGGTCTCGCTGCCGCCCGAGGCGCCGTCGCCCGCGCACCTGGCCCGCATCGTCGACTTCGGCCTCGCGCTGCTCCCCGGCGCCATGGACGCCGCCGGTCGCGGCCGCTCCGGCGCGATCCGTCTCGCCCTGACCGGCCCCGGCAGCGCCTCCCACGTCGTGCCGCTGTCCACCTCGTCCGGCTCCTCCGCGCCGGCGCTGGCCCACGTGGAGATCCCCGCCGACCGCTTCGGCCGCCTGATGGCCGGCCGGGTCCCGGTCACGCCCGCCGTCGCCGTGATCGACGGCTCCCGGGCGGCCGCGCTCGACCTGCTGACCGTCGCCGCCACCCTGGGGTGTGAGTGACGTGCGCTCCCACGCCGACGACGTACGGCTGCGCGCCATGCTCGTCGCCGCCGACGAGTCCGCGCTGACCGAGGCCTACGATCGGCACGCGCCGTCGGCCTACGCCCTGGCCGCCCGGATCACCGGCGACCCGTGCTGGGCTGAGGACGCCGTCCAGGAGGCCTTCGTCGAGCTGTGGCGCCACCCCGAGCGCTTCGACCCGCACACCGGCAGCTTGCGCACCTGGCTCTGCATGCTGGCCCGGCGCCGCGCCATCGACCTGCTGCGCCGCCAGTCCGCCCAGCGCACCCACCTGACCCGCTTGGCCGGCCAGGCCCCGGTCGAGCCCACGGTGGAGGACGACGTGGTCGGCGCCGCCCAGGCGAAGGCGGTCCGCGAGTGCGTACGCGATCTGCCCGCCCTCTATCGCGACGCGATCGCCCTGGCCTATTACTACGGCCTTTCCTATCGCCAGGTGGCGATCGAGCTCGGCATTCCCGAGGGCACCGCGAAGTCCCGCCTGCGCAGCGGCCTGCGCCTGCTGGCCGAGCGCATGTCCGCCGCCGGCTACGTCGAGGACCCCGTCTGAGGCCGATCTAGGATCGGGCCGTGAGCGACCTCTTCGATGCCGCGGCCATGTACGACGACGACTACCTGCATTTCTTCGCCGACTCGGCGTCGGCGCCGACGCACGGTCCGATCGTCGGCACCGCGTACAGCGGCGCTTCTACCGCGGCCGACCTCGTCTGGCGGCTGCTCGATCTCTCGCCCGGCATGCGCGTCCTCGACGTCGGCTGCGGTCACGGCACGCTGGCCAACGAGCTGGCCCGCCGCGGCTGCGAGGTCACCGGCCTCGACTCGTCCACGGTGTTCCTCGAGCGCGCCCGCGCCGGCGCCGTCGCCGAGTTCGTCGAGGGCGACATGCGGCAGCTACCGGCCTCCTGGACGGCCCGCTTCGACCGCGTCGTCAACTGGACCACGGCCTTCGGCTACTTCGACGACCCCACCAACCGCGTCGTCCTGGCCGAGATGGCCCGCGTCCTCCGCCCCGGCGGCCGCCTCATCATGGACCTCGACAACCTCCCGCGCTTCCTCGCCACCCTCACCCCGTCCCGCATCACGGCCCGCCTCCCCGACGGCGACATGCTGGTGGACCGCCACCACTACGACCCCTTGACCGCCCGCTTCACCGTCGAGCGCACGGTGATCCGCGCCGGCCGGGCCCGGACCCTGACCTTCCTGAAGCGCCTCTACGCCTTCCCCGAGCTGAGAGATTGGTGCGCCGCCGCCGATTTCCAAGACATTCACGGGTACGGCGAGGACGGCGCGCCCCTCAACGCCGACCACAACCGCATGGTCCTGGTGGCGACGCGCGCCTGACCGGGCTCCGCCGGACCCACGCCTGCCGCGACCACGGGCCCACGTCTAGAGTCGGGGTCCATGAGCGTCGCCATCGAGGTCGTGGAAGAGGTCAGCGACGAGCTGGTAGCGGCGTTCGGGCGACTTCTGCCCCAGCTCTCGCGGTCCGCCGCGCCACTCGACGCCGATCGGCTCAGGGCGATCGCCGGCCAGCCGGGCAACCGCCTCCTGGTGGCGCGTCTCGACGGCGCGGTCGTGGGGACGCTGACGCTGGTCGTGTTCCCCATCCCGACCGGACTGCGGGCCTGGATCGAGGACGTCGTCGTCGACGAGAGCGCTCGTGGGCACGGCGTGGGGGCCGCGCTGACCAGGGAAGCCGTGCGGCTCGCGCGGACCGACGGCGCCAAGACGGTCGACCTCACGTCGCGGCCCTCGCGGGCGGCGGCCAACCGGCTCTACGAGCGGCTCGGCTTCCAACTGAGGGAGTCGAAGGTCTACCGGCTCGAATAGCGCGCGGGGCGTGGAGTGCCGCATCCGTGGACTTGGCGGGCCACCGCCGACGCGCGAGGGCCCGCCCGGCGGCGGAGGGTCGCGCGGCCTACGCGCGCGGGCGGGGGATGTCGCCGGTGTCGGCGTCGGCGACGATCTGCTCGGCGACGTGGCGCAGCTCGGCGGGGTCGGGGTGGAAGCCCGCGGCGATGTCCGGGTGCAGGGCCGACTTCGTGCGGCGGAGCAGGGTCTCGGCGACCGCGTCGACGCTCTCGCCGGCGTACGTGTGCCTGGTCTTGTCGGTTGCGGCCCGCAGGGCCGAGGTCAGCTGTTCCTCGAGGGGGCCGCGCAGCTTGTCCTCCACCGGGTTGAGGCCGGCCGGGTCCAAGGTGACCTGAGGCTCCGCCATGATGACCCCCTCGTGAGATGCGTGACGTGGCGCGACGCGGATACCCGGTCGCGCCGCGCCGAAAACGTCAGCCGCGGCCGCGCTTCAGCTCGAAGAAGACCTTGCTGCGCAGGAGCGGGACCGTCGCGTCCCAGATGGCGAGGGACTCGTCGAGCGACGGGACGGCGTCGATGATCGGGCCGTGCAGGGCCTCGACCAGGCGCAACGCGAGCCGGGGCCGGTGGTCCAAGCGGAGGCTCTCGATCCCCTTGAACCACCGGTTAGTCCCTTCGCTACCCGTTCGCGGCCGGGCTAACCACGCCGGACATCAATGCCGGCAGGATCTCGCCGAGCACCGCCACCCCGTCGCGGCTGAGCACCGACTCCGGGTGGAACTGGACGCCGGCGAAGCCCGGGCCGCGCAGCGCGTGCACCGTGCCGTCCTGCCGGTCGCGGGCGATCTCGACGCGGCCGAGCGGCGAGTCCAGCACGTCCGCGTCGGACATCGCCGCGAAGCTCGAGTAGAACCCGACCCGCCGGGTCCGGCCGAACAACTCGACGTCGCGGGCCAGGCCCTGGTAGGGCGAGTCGCGGCGGTGCAGGGGCAGGCCGAGCAGCACGGCGAGGATCTCGTGGCCGAGGCAGACGCCGAGCAGCGGGCGGCGGGCCGCGAGCAGGTCGGCGACCAGGTCGCGCAGCACCGCCATCTTGGGGTCGGTGAGATCGTCCGGGTCGCCCGGGCCGGGACCGACCACGACCAGGTCGGCCTCCCGCAGCGCGTCGAACCGCTGCCACGGCACCACCTCGACGGTCAGGCCGAGGGCCTTGAGCTGGTGGGCGAGCATGGCGGTGAAGGTGTCCTCGCCGTCGACGATCACCGCGGTCCGGCCGTCGAGCGCGGGCACGGTGAGCGCGCCGGGCGCCCGCGAGTCGAGCCAGAAGCGGGCCAGGTCGTGGTTGCGCGCCGCGAGGGCGGCACGCACTTCGGGTGACTCCAGTTCCACGCGTACGGGAAAAGCAGCGCGACCCTGTGCACCCAGAGCGACCAGGACGCCGGCCGCCTTCGCATGGGTCTCGGCGATCTCGCCGCCGGCGGTCGAGTGCCGCACCAGCGTGGCGCCGACCGGGACCCGCAGCCGGCCGTCCGGGAAGATCTCGGCGGTGCGGATGAGGATCGGGGCGTCCAGCGTCTGCCGGCCCTCGTCGTCGTGCCCGAGCAGCGCCAGCACCCCGCCGTAATAGCCGCGGCCGCGGCGCTCGTGCCGGGCGATCACCCGGCACGCGTTCTCGATCGGGCTGCCGGTGACGGTCGGCGCGAACATCGTCTCGCGCAGCACCTCGCGCACGTCCAGCGAGCCGCGCCCGGCCAGCAGGTACTCGGTGTGGGTGAGGTGGGCCATCCGCTTGAGGTACGGGCCGGCCACCTGCCCGCCGTGCTCGGCCACCTTCGCCATCATCTTGAGCTCCTCGTCGAGCACCATGTAGAGCTCCTCGATCTCCTTGGGATCGGCGAGGAAGTCGAGCAGGTCCCGGTCGTCGCCGTGCCGGAAGGTGCCGCTGATCGGGTTCATCATGGTGATCCCGTCGGCGACGCTGACGTGCCGCTCCGGGGTGGCGCCGACCAGCGTGCGGGTGCCGGTGTGCACCAGGAACGTCCAGTAGGTGCCCTGCTCGCCGGCGAGCAGCCGGCCGAACGCGGCCCGCGCGGCCTCGACCGGATCGCCCTCGACGGACGCCTCGAAGACGCGGTGGATCACGAAGTTCGCGCCCTCGCCGTGGCCGATCTCGTCGCGCAGCACCGCCTCGACGATCTCGCCGTACTCCTGGTCGGAGAGATCGAAGCCGCCCGGGGTGAGGGTCAGCTCGCCCGGCGGGAACGCGCTCAGCGGCAGGGCGCCCCGCTCCTTGATCAGCAAACATTCGAGCGGGGTGCCGTCGTCGACGCACGCGAAGCCCCGCTCGGCGATCTGCCGATGGGGGATCAGGGCGAGCGTTTCCCGGCCGCGCTCCACCGGGATCTCGGCGAGCGTGGCCACCGTGATCACGTCGCCGGTGAGCACCTCGACGTGGTCGGCGCCGTCGCGGTGGAGCAGAGCGAAGGGCATCATGGCTGTCCTCTTCCTGGGCGGGCGACTGCCGGCCGAGGCGGAGGGCCATCAACGACAACGGCCGCCTCGGGGAGGCGGCCGCGGTGTGTTACGCGCGGGGGAGAGTGGCCGCCGGTCTGGCGGGCCACCACATGCTCAATCGCGCGTGCATGCCGGGAAGCTTAGGGCGCGGGCGGCAACCGCGCCACCCCGTCCCGGCGCGTGTCAGGCGAAGGCCAGCCGGATGGCCGACCGTGCCCACCGCATCCGGTCGGGCGCGCAGTCGGGATGCTCGCCGAACTCCTGGGCCACGAGCTCGGCGCAGCGGGCCTCGCCGAGGCGGGCGACCATGGCGGTCACCGCCTCGCGGATCACCTCGGCGGTCGGCTGCTGGGACCGCTGCAGGTCCGACACGAACAGTGCTTCGGTGCGGACGTCATCGATCACGGCGGTCATCGGATCCTCCAACCTGGCTGGAACGGCGGGCGTCGTGCCATCAGGAAAAGCGATCAAGGATGCAGAAGCGATGCCGCCGGGTTGCGGACCGGTTGCCGTCTGCGAGCTTCGCGGAGCGCCCGACACGCCTCAGATATCCAGATATGGTGCCGATTAGTGGTGAAAGTTGGGCTACCTCCGAGGAGCAGCCGTGACGGTGGTGCTGGTCGCCGACGACGACGCCGACATCCGTGACCTGGTCGCCTTCAAGCTCGAGCAGGCCGGTTTCGAGGTGATCGGCGTCGAGGACGGCCGGACGGCGCTCGAGCAGGCCCGCGGCCGGCAGCCCGCGCTCGCCGTGCTCGACGTCTCGATGCCCGGCCTGTCCGGCATCGACGTCTGCCGGATGCTGCGCGCCGACCCCGCCACCAGCGGCATGCTGATCATCATGCTCACCGCCCGGGTCCAGGAACAGGACGTCGAGGGCGGGTTCAGCGCCGGCGCCGACGACTACGTGACCAAGCCGTTCAGTCCCCGCGAGCTCGTCTCACGCATCCAGGCGCTGCTGAGCCGGGCACGGGCCTGAGCGCGGCCTGCGCGGAGCCGGGTCGATGCGCAGGCTCGCGGCGTTCGCCGCCGGCTTCCTCGCCGGGGGCGCGGCGGCCGTGCTCGCCTTCGGGCACGAGGTGGAGCGGGCCCGCCGGGCGAGCGTGGTCAAGGACGCCGAGACCGAGCGCTCGCACCGGCGCGAGGAGGAGCTGCTGGCCCGGCTCCGCGCGCTCGACGCCGCCAAGACCGACTTCATGGCCACCGTCTCGCACGAGCTGCGCACGCCGCTGACCAGCATCTCCGGCTACGTCGAGCTGCTGCGCGACGCCGATCCCGGCGAGCTCACCGACGCGCAGGAGCGGATGCTCGAGGTCATCGCCCGCAACGCCCGCCGGCTCCGCGAGCTGATCGAGGACATCCTCACGCTGTCGAGGATCGAGTCGGGCGGCTTCCGCAGCGAGCCGGGCGAGGTGGACCTGGCGGAGGTCGTCGAGCGGGCCCTCGCGGAGATCGGCCCGGCGGCGGCCAAGGCGTCGGTCGGGCTGCATGCCGAGGTACGCGGTCCGCTTCCGCTGCGCGGCGACGGGGTGCAGCTCGACCGGGTGCTGGCCAACCTGCTCGGCAACGCGGTCAAGTTCACCCCGGCCGCGGGTACGGTGACCGTGCACGCGTGGCCGGACGACGGCGAGGCGGTGCTGGTGGTGGCCGACACCGGGATGGGCATCCCGGCCGACGAGCAGCAGGCGCTGTTCGTGCGCTTCTTCCGGGCCACCAACGCGATCCGGCAGGCCGTGCCGGGCACCGGCCTCGGCCTCGCGATCTGCCGCAAGATCGTCGACAATCACGGCGGCACCATCGACGTCGACTCCACCGAGAACGTCGGCACCACCGTCACCGTGCGCCTGCCCGCCTGCTGATCCCGGCCCGCGTGCTGACTCCCGGCGCCGAATCTCCTTATCCGGGGTCGCGCGTTGCCGATGGGCGGGCATCGGCGACAGGGGGAGATCATGACGAGGTGGCCGCGCACGGCCGCGCCGGCCTGGCCGGTGCACATCGCCTTCCTCCTCGCCGTGGTGACGGCCGGGACGGCGTACGCGATGGCGGGCCCGCACCTGCGCACCCTGATCTTCTCCCTGGTCACCCTCGTGCCGATCGCGACCTTCGCCGGTGCCCTCGGCACCGGCCACCTCGCCGACCGCCGGCCCTGGCTGATCGCCACCGCGGGGCTGGTGCTGCTGTCGGTGAGCTTCGCCTTCTGGTCGCAATGGGTGCCCGGGCACCACTTCGGGCGCGCCGAGGGCCGGCCCGCCGACTTCGGCATCGCCGCCGCGCACCTGCTGTTCCTGGCCGGCGCGGCGGGCGTGCTGCGCAGGCACGGCGCCAATGACTTCGCGGGCCTGCTCGACGCGGCCCTCTTCGGCGTGTGCATGGCCGGGCCGGTCTGGGCCTGGCTGATCTCACCCCGGCTCACCCCGGCGGCCACCCCGCTCGGTTCGATGCTCGCGCTGGCCGACGTGGCGGTGCTCGCCGCGGTGCTGGGCGCGCTGGCCCGGATCGGCATCCGTGCCCGCCGGGCCCGTGGCCCGGTCGCCTACCTCGTGCTGTGCTGCGGCGTCACGCTCGCCGCGCAGGTCACCGGCGTGCTCACCGCCTCGCACGGCAGCGCCATCCCGACCGCGGTGCTGCTGATGATCGCGTTCCTGACCATCGCGGCGGCGCCGCTGCACCCGGCCGCCCCGATGGTCACCGACCCGGACCGGCCGGCCCGCGAGGTGACCGGCAACCCGCCGCTGCTCCGGATGGGTCTGGCCCTGTGCGCCAACCCGCTGATCGCCGCGATCCAGGCGGTGCGCGGCGACGCCTCGGCCAGCGTGCTGCTGCCGGTCGGGACCATGCTCGCGGTGCCGCTCGTGCTGCTGCGCCTGCGGCAGATGTCGCTGCTGCGCAGCCGGGCCGAGCGCACCCTCGCTCACCACGCCCACCACGACGACCTCACCGGGCTGCACAACCGGCGGCACGTGGTGTCCGAGATCGACCGCGCGCTCGCCGACCTGGCGAACGGCACGCTGGACCAGGTCACCGTGCTGCTGCTCGACCTGGACGGCTTCAAGCCGGTCAACGACCGGCACGGGCACCGGGCCGGCGACGCGGTGCTGCGGACCGTGGCGTCCCGGCTGGCCGGCGCGGCCGCGGACGGCGACGTCGTGGGCCGGGTCGGCGGCGACGAGTTCCTCGTGCTGCGGCGCGGGCGCGGGCCCGAGGATCTGCCCACGCGGGCGGCGAGCCTGATGCGGCTGCCGGTCGACGCCGGGGACGCGATGGTGCGCGTCGGGGTGTCCTGCGGGTCGGCGACCGCGCGGCGCGGCGAGGCCGTCGATCGGGACGCGCTGATCGGCCGGGCCGACGCCGCCATGTACGCCGAGAAGTCCGCCCACCGGCTCCAGGTGGCGTAGCCGCCCCGCCGGGCCGTCCGGGTCGCGGTTTCCCCTGTACTTCTTCGACGGCAGCGTGTAAGTCTGACCGACGTGGCCGTTCGCTCCGGTGGGGAAGCGCGGAACGCCGACCCCGGCGGGGTGGACCCGTCGCTGGTCAGCATCGGTGTCGTCACCGCGATCACGGTCGAGACCCTGGCGGTCCGGCACGTGCTCGACGAGGTCGTCACGGTCCATCTCGACGGGGACCAGCATCCGTACCACGTCGGGACGCTGCCGAGCAGCAGCCCCGCCGAGCCGCACGTCGTCGCGGTCGCCCAGCAGACCCGCGACGGCACCCGGGACGCCGCCTGGCTCTGCGGGCACATGCCGCGCACTTTCGAGAGCCTGCGCGCGTTCGTGATGTGCGGCATCGCGGCCGGCGTGCCGTCCGACGATCCGGCCCGCAACGTCGCGCTCGGCGACGTCGTGGTGGCGACCGAGGTGATCGACTACCGGCACGAGCGCCGGGTCGACGGCGGTGACATCCTGCGCGGAGTCGCGCAGCAGCCCGGGGCGGTGTGGATGGACGCCGACCATCAGGTGCGGTCCGATGAGATGCTCGGCGCGCCACCCTGGCTGCCCGCGCTGGAGGCGGCCGGCGATCCGTTCCGGCCGCCGCGCCCGCCCGGGCGCCCGCGCGCGCACCGCGGCCGGGTGGGCAGCGCCGACCTTCTGCTGCGCGACCGGGTGTACCGCGACGGGGTGGCCGGGGAGCTGGGCCTGCTGGCGTTCGAGATGGAGGGCGCGGGGGTGGCGATCGGCTCCCAGCTCGCGGGCCGGTCCTGGTACATGGTGCGCGGCGTCGCGGACCACGGCGACAACCTGTCCAAGGACGACGCCTGGCATCCGTACGCGGCGCTGGCGGCCGCCTCCTACCTGCGGTCCGTGCTGGCCCGCTGCGCCCCCTTCGCGCCCGGGCGCCACCGGCAGCGGGCCGGCGACGGCCTCGACCCGTTGAACGCGATCGCGGACGCGCTCGTCGGGCTCCGGATTCTGCGCGACGAGCAGCAGCGGCGGGCGGTGCTGGACCTGCTGCCGGCCGCGATCCGGGCGCAGATCCCGGAGAACTCGATGGGCCGCCTGCACATCATCCAGACGGTCACCACCCTCGAGCGGTATCCGCAGGGGCTCGAGGTGCTGCTCGCGGCGCTGCGGCTGGCGCTGGGGGAGGGGTCGGCGGAGTTCGCGGCGGCCGAGCGGGTGCTGCGGGTCAACTGGCGCAGCCGGTGACCGGCGATGATGTGGCGCTCAGTTGCCGGTGATCGACCAGTGCCACGGCTCGGACGGCAGGTTGACGAAGCCGTACGAGGCGGCGTGCGCGGCCAGCCACTTGAACGCGACGGTGTCCCGGGCGACGGACTTCCCGCCGGAGGTCATGTCGACGGCGAGGCCGATCTCGTGCAGCGAGCGGCCCGGGATCGCGGTCGGCACCCGGCACGACGACGAGGGCGCGGTCCAGATGTCCGGGCAACCGTTGATCGTCCGCAGCTCGATCTGCCGTTGCTTGGTGCGGAAGCCGCCGCCGGACAGCGGGATGCCGGCGCGCGCGGCGTCGTCGATCATGTGCTGGAACGCGTACGCGATGGTCTTGTTGACCGTGATGCCGTAGACCTGCGTGGCGTCGTCGTTCGTGAACCGGGACCGGGTGTCGGTGACGACCTGGGCGCTGATCTTCCGGGCCTGGCCGGCCGCGGCGGCGTCGTACTCGGCCCGGGCGACCTTCTGCTCGGCGTTGCGCACCGCGACGGTCGCGGCGCGCCAGGCGCTGGACGCGGCGCTGAGCTTGGCGGTGGCGTTGCGGTAGCGGGTCTGCGCGGTCCGCAGCGCGACGGCCGACGCGGTCAGCTCGGTCGTGCGCTGCTTGAGGGCGGCCCGGGCCTTCCGCTTCGCGTCGGCCTTGCGCGCCGCGGTCAGCTTGGTGGTGGCGATCGCGTGCCGGTTCTTGGCGACGCGATTCGCGCCGGCGGCGGCGGTGACGGCGGTCCGCGCGGCGGCCTGCGTGCGGGCGGCCTGGGTGGCGGTGGCCGAGCTGGTCACGACGGTCCGGCGCAGCGCGGGCAGCATCGTGCGCCACTTGACCAGCTCGCTCGGGTTGAGGCTGCGGTACATCAGCGTCGACCAGGTCTGCGCGGTCGCCGGCGCGGCGGCGTCGGCCGGCGTGGCCACCGCGACGATCGGCGCGACGGCCAGCACGGCGGCGGCGATGGCCCGGAACTTCTTCACAACCCGTTCCTCCCCAGGAGCGTGCAAGCCGCGGGCACGCGTCATCGGCGGCCTGCGTTGACGCCGGTTGCGATCGGTCGCCGGCGCGGCTCCTGAAGGAAATCGGTCAGCCCGGGCCGGACTTCCGCGTTTCGCTACCGTCCCGGCCCAGATCCGCAACCTCTCGACAACCCGGCGAGCGTGGGCCAGGGTGACCGGGTGACGCATTCGCCCCACGACGTACCCCGGCCGGCGGCCTGACCGTGGCCGACCTGACGCCGTACTCGAAAAAGCTCGTCCTCCCGGCCGGCTTCGACGCACCGCGCCGGCTGGAGTTCGACGATGTGATCGCGCATGCGATCGGCCGCGATGACCTTGCCGACGATGTCCGCGGCATCAACCGGAGCCTCGAGATCATCCGCAAGTCGTTCACGTTCGTTCTCGAGGCGACTCCAACGTCCGGATCCCGCAGTGAGGCCGGCCCTCAGCCCCGGCGGCGGACCATCTCGGTGATCCAGGTCGGGGCGTACGGGGAGGTGCAGTTGGGCGGGGTCGGGTAGTCCTTGAGCACCGCCAGGCGTTCGCCGATGCCGATCGCGCGGGCCCGGTGCCCGGGGTGCTCGATGCCGATCTGGGCGAGGCAATGGTTCATGGCCCACTGCAGGCGGTCCGGCGCGTCCTTCATCCCGGCCTCGATGTCGTCGAGCAGCCGCGCCAGATCGAGCCCCTCGGGGCTCTTGGCCACCCGGTCGGTGGTCAGCGCCCAGCCCGCGCTCGCGACGATCGGATCCGGGTCGGCCAGCCAGGCCCGGCGCAGCTCCTCGGTGTGCGGGCTCTTGCGGACCACGTTGCTCACCAGCCAGTCGTGCACCTTCGGGGTGCGCGCCTCGCGCAGCATGGCGTCCAGCTCGGCCCGCCCGAAGGCCTTGGGGCGGCAGATCAGGATCGCCAGCAGCCGCGCTGCGCTGTCGCCGGTCGGCCAGAGCTCGCGGGCGAGCTCGTGCTGTGTCTTGAGCCGCTTGGCCAGCGCCCGCAGCAGCCCCAGGTTTACGCCGTGATCGTCGCCGTGCCGGCCGTTGACCTCCCGGATCTTGGGGTCGTCGAGGGTGGCCAGCTCGGCCATCACCTCGCCCGCGGTCGTCACGGTGTCAGCTTACGTTGCCCTGCTGCAGGATCCGGATGGCGTTGCCGGACGGGTCGCGCAGGCCCATGTCGGTGCCGTAGAAGTGGTCGGTGGGCTCCTGCGTGAAGTCGGTGAACCCGGCCGCCGTCAGCTTCTCGTACAGTCCCCGGACGTCGTCGGTGTTGAGGACCAGGCCGTTCAGGGCGCCCTTCGCGACCAGCTCGCGAAGCTGCTCGGCGGTCGCCTCGTCGTGCAGCGGGGCGCCCGGCTGCTCCAGGGAGATCTCGGTGCCGCCGTCGCCCGGGACCCGGACGGTAAGCCAGCGGTACTCGCCCTGCGTCACGTCGTTGCCCTTCTCGAGCCCGAGCTTGTCGACGTAGAACTCCAGCGCCTCGTCCTTGTCGAGGACGTAGATGGAGGTGACGTTCAGTTTCGTGATCATTTCGCGCTCTCCTTCGCCATGCTCGTCAGGCTAGGGAACCGGCCGCCACGGTCGCTTCTCCAAAACTGCTCGATCGCTCGCTCTGCTCGGCCCCCTTCTCGCCGCGCTCGCCGGCGTCGTGCTCGCGCGCGGCCCGCGGCCGGGTGTTGGCCATCTGGACGCAGCCGGGCACGACCACCGGTCCGTTCCCGCGGCGGTAGTCCGACGGGGTCGCCCCGACGATCCGCCGGAACGTCCGGCTGAAGGTACCGAGGCTGGTGAAGCCCACCTCGGAGCAGACGTCGGTCACGCTGCGACCGGTCTCGCGCAGCAGGAACATCGAGCGCTCGATCCGCCGCCGCTGCAGATACCGATGCGGCGTCTCGCCGAACGTCGCCCGGAAGCACCGGCTGAAGTGGGCCCGCGACAGGTGCGCGACCGCCGCGATCGCCCGCACGTCGAGCGGCTCGGCATAGGCCCGGTCGATGGCGTCGCGGGCGCGCAGCAGCCGCCGGTTCAGCTGCTCGACCTCTCGGCTCACCCCGTAATGCTATGCACCAGCGGCGGGCTGCTCGCCGCTTCGGCGCCTCTCGACGCGGGGAATTCGACTCCGTCATCGGACACCGCGCCGCCCTGACGTGAACGCATCATTGTTCACAACTTCCAGCGAAAGCGTGAGGTAGCCGGGATGGTTGCGCCGCTCGTCTATTTTGCTCGAGCCGTCGATGGTCTGCATCGAGCCGACGTACTCGCCGATGCACAGGTGGTCGCAGCCGATCTACAGGAATGCGGCCTCCAGATGACCGATCCCGTCGACGTCTGGATGCGCGCTGTCCGGAACCACTCGGCAACCGGCGATCCGGCTCGGCTGGTGGAGTCCGATCTAGGGTTGCTGCGACGGTCCGACGGGGTTCTGATGGACATGTCGATCAGGAACCGCAACTACATTGGCTGTACATGTGAGTTGACCTACGCCTACCTGTGGCACATCCCCTCCGTTGTGTGGGTAGGCGACACGGGCCTTGAACAGCGCCCATGGTTGCGCTACCACGCAACGGTGGTGGTGAAAGGCCGTCAGGAGGCGATCGAGGCGGTCGCTGCCCTACTGCTTGAATGACTTGCGTCCCGTCATCGCCACCTGGATGCCCAAAAGCACGATGGGCACGACCAGGCCGAAGCCGACTTCCTGCGCCTCGAACACGCCGGTCGCGACGAACGCCGTTCCGCCGGCGAGCAAGAGTGCGATCGCCGCCGTCGCCCAGTTTCGCCGCACCCACTCCTTTCGCGCACGCCACCGGACGAGGCCGAGCAATCGCTGCGGCGCCACGTCAAGATCGATGCCGCCCTGGATGACGGCGGCCTGGGCGGACAACGGCGTAAGAACTTGTCCACTGCGCAGCGGCAGACTCTTCTTCACATCGGCAAGTGCCTCGAGGAACGGCCACACGGTCCAGACTGAGAAGGCAGCTGAGCTGTCCACGCTGGGCCAGCGTCCGTCGTCCATCTGGGTCGCGGCGATCGTGTGCACGGCGCTGGCAACGAGATCGAATCGCACGGTGCCGGCCTGGCGCACGAGCGCGGACAGGGCGAAGGGCAGGCCGTGATGCCAGATCGTGTTCTCCCACATGGTCACGGACCCGTTCGCATCCATGCGCGTCACGTTGTAAATCTCCAGCCGCGCGTGATCGTCGTGCACCCGTGCCGGGTTGAGGTTGCTGGTCAGCCAGTTGAAGCCCGCGGACACGGCGTCGGCGGTCGTACGGTCGGAGGCCGTCAAACCGCTATCGGCCAACGCCGTCAGCACGTATGACGTATGCGTCACTGTGGCGGCGTGCCGAGGCAGCTCGCCCCATGCGTGCGAGGCGGAGTCGCGCGCTCCGACCAGCCACTTCGCGCCCCCGACGATCGCTGGTGTCCGAGGGTCGAGTTCGCCGAGCGCGCGTACGGCCATCGCGGTCAGCCAGACCCTCGACTCCTGGCCCCGGAACGACCCCCAGCCACCGTCCTGGTTCTGGTTGTTGACCAGCCAGGTCGTGGCACGTTGCGCGTCTGGCGACGCGGGCATGAGGAGGGTTCCGGTACACGCGAGGAGGCGCGCCACCAGAGCGGTCGCCTCCGTCACGGGTTGCCCGGCACTTGTGTTGACTGCCCAGCCTCCGTCGAGCAGCGGATCATCGGACCGGATCTGGCGTCTTTGCAGGAACCGAAGGCATTGTTGCTCATGCTCGAAGGGGCGGCCGTGCAGAAGGAAACTGCTCATCCCGGTAGCTGTGGCCGACGGCCCGGGTATCGCGGCGTCCAACCGGTGGTACCAACCCCCGTCGCCACTCGTCCCGGGATGGTAGGTGCGCCTCAGGAGATCAAGACTTCGTTCCACGAGCGCGTCGATTGAGCGGCCGTCAATCCCGTGCACACCCACCTCGTTCCGGTCATTGTCGTTTCGTCATGACGCCTTTCGGGCCACTGCGCGAATGAAGGCACTTGGTTCCGAGCACGCGTAACGACCGCGACGGCTGGATTTCGACTCCAGAATCCAACCGTCGAGGAGATCCTTGACGTAACCGTCGTCGAAGAAATGCCGAACGTGGCCCTTTCTGCTGAAGATGTGCTCGTCCAGCTGCTCGCCGTCCCCGTAGTAGGGGTCGTCAGTCGACTTCACACTGAAAACCAGCAGGCCGCCGGGGCGCAGCACGCGCCCGATCTCCGCGAAGATCTTCCGGGTGACGTCGTCGCGGAAGTAGTGCAGAGCCAAATGCGAGTACACGCCGCCGAAACGGCCGTCCCCGAACGGGAGCCCGGCTGCGATGTCATGGACCAGAAGATCGTTTTTCCAGCGCTTGGAAAATCGCCATCCGTAGACCCGCTTCCGGGCCTGCCGTATAGCTACGGGCGAGAAGTCCAGGCCGGCGACCCGGTGACCCGCTTCTGCCATCGCTCGCAAATCATGGCCTTGGCCGCAACCGAGATCCAACACTTCGGATCGGTCCGGAAGGGCGTCGAGGAACAGTCCGCGGAGTTCGCGATGCACATCGTCCTCACCGCTCGCTCCACGCTCCCGGTGCCAGGAATTCCAAAAGGTCAACTGCTCGGGCAATTCGCGTTGTTTCAGACGCATGAGATCGGCTGCAATCTGCTAGGCGGGCTCGGTGAGGGGCATCGTCACGGCCGGCGAACGCCGGAAACTGTCCAGCGTGGCTCGGACGTTCTCCCACTGTGGAAAGACCGCATAGTCCCAATCTTCCGGGCGACCGAGCATCCGTGCGATGTGACGGCGGAAGTACTGTGAGATGCCGGCGTCGGGCGCGTATTGCACCAAGCCACCTGGCTCGCGGTACATCAGATAGCCGTCCGCTCTTTCCGTAGAAGGTACGTTCACGAGGTCGGCCAAGGTTCCAAGAGACCGAACGGGAAGCCCCAACAGGTTGAACGAGTATGCCCCAGGCACGACATGGAGGTGGGAGTGGGTAATGCACGCCGATCGCCGTCGTTCCTCGGCGCGGCACGAGCCGTGCTCGAACAGAGTGCTCGGTCCGTACATTCGTTCTACGGCCTCCACCACGTGGTCCACGAAGGTCAAGAAACCCGGTGCGGCCTCGGTTGCGAGAGCTTGCACGGAACTTTCGTGCTGGGCGGGTGAGATCAGTACGTAGCCTGGTACGAATGCGCCTACCGCGCAGACGGCAACGCCTACTTCGCCCTGCCTTATCAAGGGACGGTCATACCACGGCAATTCCTGATCATCCGCCGCGTAGACCCGGCAGAACAGGCAGTCGTTACGTGGGATCTGAGGCACAAGCAGCATGGGCTTGCTCGCTCTTCGCTCGCCGATGACGACAACTGACGGTAACAGTACGGTGGCCGTACGCGAAAGGTCGTCCATATTTGATCAATTGCTGCCCGGGCTGCCGGTAGCCCGGGGACGGTGCCTCCGCGATATCGCCCGAACTCCGACACAAAGATCACCCATTTGGGTCCAGGGTGGTCGAGATCGTCGAATACCCATGGCGAATCGCTGGTCCGTCGCCATCGGCAATTGGCAGACGGGACGCAGCACAATTGTCGTCGGTGTCCGTATTTGAGGGTTCAGTGGCCGGAGGAGGGCGGCGCCGCACGCCGGCGGGCGGGCAGCATGGTGGTCATGTCAGAGGTCATCGCGGGGCTGGAGATTCCCGGGACGGCGGCGGTTGCCGAGGCGACCACGCTGATCCGGGACACCACCAGCCCGCTCATCTACCACCACTCCCGCCGGATCTTCTTCTTCGGCCTGATGCACGCCCGCGCGCTCGGCCTGGAACCCGATCCGGAGCTGCTCTACCTGGCGGCCATCTTCCACGACAGCGGTCTGCTGACCCCATTCTCCGACGAGGAGCAGCGCTTCGAGCTCGACGGCGCCGATCACGCGCGCAAGTTCCTCCTGGAGCGCGGCTTCCCGGCGGCCGCGGCCGAGCGGGTCTGGACGGCGATCGCGCTGCACACCACGCCCGGCATACCGGGGCGGATGGCGGCCGAGATCGCGGCCACCTACTTCGGCGTCCTGACCGACGTGGTCGGCTTCGGCCTGGACGGCCTCGACCGCGATCGGGTGGAGGAGATCCTCGCCGCTCACCCCCGGGAAAAATTCAAGAACGAGTTCCCGCGTGCGTACTTCGACGGACTCAAGGACCGGCCGGAGACTACGATCGGCACGGTGAACGCCGACGTCCTCAAGCACTTCGCCCCGGGCTTCCGCCCGCCGACAACGGTCGAGCGCATCGTCGGCTCGCCCTGGCCGAGCTGATGCGGGCGATCATCGCGCCGGACCGCGAGGCGGGTGTCGGCGGTCTCACGCTCACCGAGATGCCGTATCCGTACGCGGCCGAGAACGACGTCATCGTCCGGGTGCACGCCGCCGGTTTCACCCCCGGCGAGCTCGACTGGCCGGCGACCTGGGTCGATCGCGCGGGCCGCGACCGGGCGCCCAGCATCCCCGGGCACGAGCTGTCCGGCACCGTGGCCGCGCTCGGCCCCGGCACCACCGGCCTGACCGTGGGTCAGCGAGTGTTCGGGCTGACCGACTGGGCCCGCAACGGCTCCCTGGCCGAGTACACCGCGGTGGAGGCGCGCAACCTCGTGCCCCTGCCGGCCGGGATCGACCACACCGTGGCCGCCGCGCTGCCGATCTCCGGCCTGACCGCGTGGCAGGCGCTGTTCGACCATGCCCGCCTCGCGACCGGGCAGACCGTCCTCGTGCACGGCGCGGCCGGCGGCGTCGGGTCGATCGCCGTCCAACTCGCGCGCGACGTGGGCGCTCGCGTGATCGGCACCGGCCGCGCCGACGACCGGGACACCGTGCTGGGCCTCGGCGCCGAGGCCTTCCTCGACCTGGATGCCGACGACCTGTCGCGGGCCGGCGAGGTCGACGTGGTGCTCGACGTCGCCGGCGGCCGGATCCTCGAGCGATCGGCGGAGCTGGTGCGCCCGGGCGGCACGCTGGTCAGCGTCGCGATGCCGCCTCCGGTGCCGCCCCGGGACGGGCGAGCGATCTTCTTCATCGTCGAGCCCGACCGGGTCCGGCTGGCCGACCTCGCCGGGCGGGTCCGGGCCGGGCGGCTCGACCCGATCGTCGGTGGCGTGCTGCCGCTCGCCGAGACGCCCGCGGCGGTCGCCCGCCGCCGGCGGCGGCCCGGCAAGACGATCATCCAGGTGGTGGACGATTGAGTCATGATCTCGGCGGCCGGTAGGGTCGCCGGGTGGACCTGGATGACATCGCCTCCCGGCTCGGCGTGCCCGCCGAGGAGGTCGCCCGCGTGCACCGGCTCGCCGGCGACCGGCCGTCGGCCCCGCTGCCCGCCAAGGCCGACGCGCCGGCGATCCTCGACCGGCTCGCGGTGCGGCCGGACGACGCCGCCGAGATCATGGCGGGCTGGCCCGATGCCGGCTCGCCGCTGTGGACCCCGGAGCTGCGCTGGCTGCTCGACCGGTCGATCGCCCTGGTTCGCGCCGACCTCGGGGGATACGCCTGGCTGTCGCCGGGCCCGGAGCTGCCGCGCGATCGCGGCGAGGCGTGGCGGCACCTGTACGTGTACGCGTACCTCGCGCTGGTCGACGTCGCCCGCGAGTACCACCGTGCGCACGGCATCCCCGACGACGTGTCCTGGACGACCCTCTCGGACCTGGGCCGCAACCTGGCGATCGACCGGCGGATGAACCGCGAGGGCTGGCCGGTCATGCAGAGCTGGCTGACCCTGCACGCGCGTGGCGGCCTCTACGAGCTGGGCCGGCTGCAGCACCACCGCGGCGACACCGCGATCAGCCTGCACATCCCCGAGTCCGGACCGCTGAGCCCGGAAGCGATCGACGCGTCGCTCGACGTGGGCCGGGCGTTCTTCCCGCGGCACTTCCCCGACGAGCGGTACACGTCGTTCTCCTGCGGCTCGTGGCTGCTCGACCCGCAGCTGCGGGAGTACCTGCCCGAGGACTCCAACATCGTCCGGTTCCAGCGGAGGTTCGAGCTGGAGCCGTACGAGGAGCCGGAAGGCCTGGACGCCGACGTCGAGGTGCTGCGTTTCGTGTTCCGCAGCCTGACCACGCCGCTCGACCAGTTGCCGCGCCGCACGGCCCTGCAGCGCGCGGTCGTCGACCACCTGAAGGCCGGCCGCCATTGGCGCTGGCGGGCCGGCCGCTTCCCGTTGTGACCCGTGCTGCTGCCGTCCCGGCGGACGGCAGCAGCACCCCCCTCGGGTACGGCCCGGGTCAGCGGCGTTCCCACACCACCGGCCGGGCCTTGTAGATCGCCGCCCCGGCGCGGTAGCGGTTGCCGGCGTACGAGCCGTTCTGCCGGTACAGCCACACGTTGCCGGTGCCCCACGTCCCGTCACTGTTGCCGTGGGTCGCCTGGCTGGTGATGACGAGCCCGCCCGGCTGGTTGCCGACGCTCTTGATGGACGCCTCGTCGATGTAGCCGGGCGCCCGGCTCCGGGTGCCGCGGCTGATGTCGTACCGGTACACATGGCTGTGGGTGCTGAACCACAGCCGGGTCGAGCTGCCGTAGACCGGCGACAGATCGTGCGCGCCGGACGGGACGGCGACGCAGGACCGGCCGGTCAGCCGCGGCGACGTCGCGGTGCCGGTGACGGCGAAGCTGCACAGCCGGGTGCCGCCCAGGGCCCAGAGCCGATGCGTCGCGGCGTTCCACAGCACGGCGTGCGCGTTGGCGAAGGAGACCGAATGCGGCGTGTGCCGGCCCTTGCCGTACGCGGTCAGCCGCCCGGCCGACGACGCGATCACGACCGCGCCGCTGGGCAGCAGCTCCATCGAATGCGGATTGCCACCCACGTTCTGCGACCAGGTGACCCGCCGTGTGGCGTAGTCGACCGTCGCCGCCATGCCGCCGGACGCGGTCACCAGGACTGTGTTGCGGCCGCCGTACGACCGGAACCGCACGTCGGACAGGTTGCTCCAGGCGCGCCCGGAGCGGTTGAACGACCACAGCGGCGCCCGGCCGTTCCAGCTGCTGTTGGCCAGGTTGAACATCTGGATGCCGTGCCGCTGGTCGACCACGGCCACCCGGCCGCTCGCCGCGAACGCCGGCGACGGCGCCACGGCGACCACCCCCGCGGTGGCCACCAGCGCGCCCAGCATGCCCACCCACCTCGCGATGGATCGCATGTGCCTCACCCCCCAAGTGTTTCCGGAGCCCCAGACAACGGCCGGCGCCCCGTGTGCGGCAAGGACTCGAACGGATCGGGACGGATCGGGACAGGCGGACGGCGCATCGACGGGCGTTGGTAGCCTCGGGTTCGTGGCCGAAGGCTCGGAGGGCGCGTTCGTCGAGAGCCTGAAGGAACTGCGCCGCTGGGCGGGACAGCCGTCGCTGCGCCGCCTCCGGCAGCTCGGCGGGACAGTTCGCGCGGTCTCCGGCCACGAAGTGCCCGCCCTGCCGCCCAGCACGGTGTCGTCCGTGCTGCGCCGCCCGGAGCTGCCCCGGCTGGAGTTCGTCGAGGCGTTCGTGACCGCCTGCCTGCGCGCCCGGGACGCGTCGCCCGAGGAGATCCGGGCGGCGCTCGACGATTGGCGAGCATCCTGGCGGGCCGCCGGCACCGCCGGCGCCGACGGCCCGGCCGGCGTTAAAAGCGAGCACGCCGAGGCGCCGCACCAGCTCCCCGCCGACCTCCCCGAGTTCACCGGCCGCGACGAGCACGTCCGGTTCCTGATCGGGCTGGCCGGCGAGGAGAGCCCCGGCGCGCCCCAGGTCGCCGTCATTGAGGGCATGGCCGGAGTGGGCAAGACCCGGCTGGCCGTCCACGTCGCCCACGCCCTGGCCGAGGCGGGCCGGTACGACGCCTTCCTCTTTCTCCCGCTGCGCGGCTACACCGTCGATCAGACGCCCACCGAGCCCGCCGCCGCACTCGAAACCCTGCTGCGCTCGCTCGGGGTGGACGGCCGCGAGATCCCCGGCGACCCCGACGCCCGCGCCACGATGTACCGCGACCGGCTGCACGGCACGCGTACGCTGCTGCTGCTGGACGACGCGGCCGACGGCAGCCAGGTGACGAGCCTGCTGCCCGCGTCCGGCACCTGCCTGGTGCTGGTCACCAGCCGCCGCTCGCTCGCCCTCGACGGTGCTCATGCCGTACGCGTCAATCCGTTCTCGACCCGGGAGTCGGCCGATCTGCTGGCCCGGGTGGCCGGTGCCGTCCGGATCGCCGCCGATCCGGCCGGCACCGCCGAGACGGCCCGGCGCTGCGGAAATCTGCCTCTCGCAGTGGCGCTGGCCGGCCGCCGCCTGCAGTCCCGCCCGGCCTGGTCGATCGCCGACCTCGAGCACCGGCTGCGCGACAGCGACGAGGCCCTCGACCAGTTCGCGGCCGGTGACCGCAGCGTCCGCGCCGCCTTCCAGCTCTCCTACGACGCCCTCCCCGAGGACCATCGACTGGTGTTCCGGCTGCTGTCGCTGCACCCGGGAGACAGTTTCACCGCGGCCACCGCGGGGGAGCTGACCGGCGTGCGAGGGGCCGGAACGATTCTCGAGGCCCTGGTGGACGAGCACCTGTTGCTGCAGCCGTCGCCCGGCCGCTATAGCTTCCACGACCTGCTCCGGGTATACGCCAGCGAACGGGCGCGTGCGGACAGCCCGGCCGGGCAGCGTTCGGCCGCGACGACCCGGATCCTGCGGTGGTACCTGGCCGTCGCGGTGGCCGCCGACCGGGTGATCGACCCGCATCACCGGCACGTGACCGTCGAGCCCGAGCTGGCCGGCGTCGCGCCCCCGTTCCGCAACCGGGCCGACGCCATCGCGTGGACCACCGCCGAGTACGGCGCGCTCACCGCCGCCGTGTCGATCGCCGCCGACACCGGCGCCGTGTCGATCGCCTGGCGGCTCGCCGCGGCCCTGTGGAGCTACTTCTACCTCGGCAAGCACCTGGACGACTGGATCCGCGCCCACGAGGTCGCGCTCGCCGCCGCCCGCCGGGCCGGCGACCTCGAGGGCCAGGCCTGGATGCTCAACAACCTCGGCGTGGCCCATTGGCAGCGCCGCGACTACCCCGCCGCGATCGACCGCTACCGGCAGGCCCGCGAGTTGCGGCGCGCCATGGGCGACCACGCCGGCGAGATCGTGCTGCTGGACAACCTCGGCAACGCCTTCGACGAGATCGGCCGGGCCGACGAGGCGATCGACTGCTACCAGCAGGCGCTGACCCTCGCGCAGCGGTCCGGCGGCCCGGCCGACCGGGCCTCGGTGCTGCACAACCTCGGCGAGGCGTACCGCCGGACCGGCCGCTACACCGACGCCGGGCGCTGCCTCACCGACGCCCTGGCCATCCAGCAGGACCTGCACGACGCGATGCAGCGATACACCCTGTGCAGCCTCGGCGAGTTGCACGACGACCTCGGGGACCCGCGCACCGCCGAGACGTACTACGAGCGCAGCCGCGTGCTGGCCGAGCAGGTCAGCGACGTGTGGCTCACCGCCGTGCTGTGGGAGAAGCTCGGCCACACGGCGGCGCTGCGGGGCGAGGACCGCGCGGCCGAGGACCTGTGGATCGCGGCCGCCGACACCTATGCCAAGGTCAACGACGACGAGGCGGCCGAGCGGGTGCGCCGGCTGCTGCCGCCCCGCTGACCGCCGTCCGGCACCGGTCCGGCCTGTCTCACCGCCCCGCCTTATGCCGAGACGCGCAGATGGCTTCGCTCGGCCAGCTCCGCCGCGCCGACCACGGTCAAAATCGGGGTTCCGGGCGGCGCGAACATGGTCACCACCAGCTGCGATCGCGCGTCCGGGAGGTTGTTGGCGGCCTGGTAATGAATCACATCGCCGCCCGGCTCGTACAGGGCCTCGCCGGCCTTGAGCACCCGCGGCGCCTGCCCCTCCAGCTCGAAGAGGATCTCGCCCTCGGTCACGTAGCCGAAGACCGGCCCGGGATGCCGATGCGGCGGCGCACCGGGGTCGCCGGGCGCCAGCGTGACCCGGATGGTCCGGGCCTCGGCGCCGCCCGGGATCGACTCGGTCGCGGCCGGCAGGGTCGCGATGACTTCGACGCCGGGGGGCAGGGGTGCTTGGTCTGCGGTCATGCGTTCCTCCTCGAACTAGGACGAACCTTAGCGGCCCGCCCAGAACGGGTCTCGCCCGATGAAGCCCAGCAACCGCGTCTGCACGTCCGCGTCCGCGGGCACCTCGACCCGGGGGCCGTACTGCCCGGACGAGCGGATGACCTCCTCCAACGGCTCCATCCCGGCTAGGAGCAGGGCGCAGAAGTCGGGGTCGAGCCGGTCGTCCTGGCCGGTCGCGCGGGCCAGGTCCCAGGTGTGCATGAAGATGTCCGACGTGTAGAACTGGTCGATCGCCGCGTCCAGGGGCAGGCTGCCGATGTGCGGGTTGGTGAGCTTGCGGTCCGGTGTCTCCGGGTCGTCCAGGACCGCCTGCACGGCGTCGGCATGGACCCGCCACGCCGCCACCGGGTCCTCGTCCACCGACGGGCCGCGAGGCAGGTCGATGCCGGCGCCGGCGGAGAGGAAGCTGGGGAACCACTCGGTCAGGTGGCGCACCACGTCGCGAGCGGCCCAGCCGGGGACGGGCGCCGGCGCGTCCCAGTCGCGGGCGCCGTGCACCCGCTCGGCGAACAGGCCGGCGATCTGCCGGTGGCGGCCGGCCGGGTCCTCAGACAGTGCCATCGATGATCATCCTCTCGAGTTTGGCGTACCCCTGGTTGATGCCGGTCTTCATGTCCGAGCGCAACCAGGCGTCGCGGCTCTCGAAGCTGTCGACCAGCGATTGTGTCCGTAGCCGCGCGCGGCCGTGGCCCCGATCCTCGAACCACAGGGTCTCCAGCGCGACCGCGTCGGGATTGCCCTCGTACGTGAAGGTCTGCACGATGCGGCCGGGCCGCACGTCGTGGAAGCAGCCGTGGAACCAGTAGGCCCCCGAGGCGTACCGCCAACTGCCGCCGGTGCGTGCGTCCCAATGATCGATCCGGGTGGTCAGCGCGTCGGGACCGATCCACCGGGCGAACAGGGCGGGATCGGTGTGCGCGCGGAACAACTGCGCGGGCGTGGCCGCGAAGTCACGCATGATCCGGATCACCGGCAGCTTCGGGTCGGCCTCGACGACCGCTTCGCCGTTCGTGGTCATTGTCGTCCCCGTCCATGGATGCCAGCAGGGCGTCGAGTCGCCGGTAGCGCCGCTCGACCCGGACCCGATGGCGCTCGATCCACGTGTCCAACAGATCAAGAGCATCAATTTCCAGGTGTACGGCCCGGGGCTGCGGCCCCGGTGGCCGGCTCACCAGCCCGGCGTCCTCGAGCACCCGCACATGCTTGTACACCGCCTGGAGCGTCATCCGATACGGCTCGGCCAGCTGATTCGCGGTGGCGTCGCCGTCGGCGAGCCGGGCCACCATGTCGCGCCGGGTCGGGTCGGCGAGGGCGGCGAAGACTCGGGACAGCGTGTCCGTGGTCATCCTGGCCCCCGTTTCAACTCCAAGGTTGAAAGAGACCCTAGGCCCGCCGCGATCGCTTCGTCAACCTTACGGTTGAAAGCCCAGTTGAATCACGCGTCGGAGTGGGCGATACGGGTCAGCTGCGGCCACAGCAGCACCACGAAGACGGCCGAGCCGGCGAAGGCGAACCAGAACGGCGCCGTCACGCCGAAGTGGGTGGCCAGCGTGCCGCCGATCGCCGAGCCGACCACCAGGCCGCCGAAGACGCCCAGCGTGTTGACCGCGCTCACCCGGCCCTGCAGGTGGGCCGGGACCGCGCGCTGGCGGATCGTGATCGAGGTGGTGCCCCAGATGAACGCGTGCGCGCCGAAGACGAAGAAGATCCCCAGCGCGACGGCGGGCGAGGTGGTCAGGGCCAGCGCCAGGTGGGTGAGGGTCTCGATGATCAGTCCGGCGCGCATCACGTTGCCGAGGCTCACCCGCGCGGTGATCCAGCCGTAGAGGCTGGTGCCGACGATGCCGCCGACCGCCGAGGCCGTGGTGAGCAGGCCGAACCCGATCGCGCCCAGGCCCAGCCGATCGGAGGAGTACAGCACCAGCACCGACCAGGCCGCCCCGAACGTGACGTTGAAGATCAAAATCGTCAGGACCAGCGTGCGCACCGCGGGATGGCGCAAGGTCCACGCCAGGCCTTCCCTGATCTCGCGTACGGCGTTGCCGCGCTCCGGCACCTCGGCCGCCCCGACGCGGATCCGCGAGACCAGCAGCACCCCGGCCGCGACCAGCACCGCCTGCCCGGCGAACGGCCACGCGTGCCCGACGGCGAACAGCACGGCGCCCAGCGGCGGCCCGGCCAGCTGGTTGAGCGTCAGGAAGCCGAACTGCAGCCGCGAGTTGGCCAGCGCCAGGTCGTCCCGCGGCACCATCATCGGGGTCAGCGTCGAGGCCGTGTTGTCGGCGAAGACCTCGGCGGTCGCCAGCAGGCCCAGCGCGACCAGCGCCCCGGCCGCCGTCAGGTGGCCGGTGGCCAACGCCGCGATCAGCGCGGCGAGCACGACCGCCCGGCTGCCGTCGGCGATCATCACGATCCGCCGCCGGTCGTGCCGGTCCGAGAGCACCCCGGCGAGCAGGCCGAACGCCAGCGGCGGCGCCCAGCTCAGCAGCGCCGCCAGCGAGATCAGGAACGGGTCGCGGGTGAGCGAGGCGACCAGCAGCGGGCCGGCCGCGATCGCGATGCCGTCGCCGAGGTTGGTGACCCACGACGAGGCGAGCAGCCAGCGGAACGATGTTCCCAGCCGCGGGGGCAGGAACACGGTGAGCACCGCGAGACTCTATGTCCCACCGGCGGAAACGCGCGATGCATTTATCACGGCGGGCGATCGGGCCCCGGCGCGTACGGCTGTATTGCTCTGAAGTAATTTGCCCACGGGCGTCACCATGATGGATGTCGAAGCAGATTTCTCACGGGGAGAGCGATGCGCGCGAAGCGTTTCCTGGCCGGCGTGGCCGCCGGCGTCACGGCCCTGGCCGTGGTCGGATGTGCCGATCAGATCAAGCAGCTCGAGCCCAAGCTGGAGCTGCGCAACGCCGCCCAGCAGCTGGGCGAGCAGAAGCAGGCCGGATTCACGCTCAAGCTGACCGGCAGCGCCGACGACCTGGTCGCCGCCGTGCGCAAGGAGGACCCCGACGCCGGCGCCGACGACACCGAAGCGCTCAAGAAGCTGTTCAACTCGTCGGTCACCATCGCGTACGACCAGGCCGGCCCGGGCCCGGACGACGACCGCGTGTCGCTGGCGGCCACCATCGACGGGGTCACCGGCACCGAGCTGCGCGTCGTCGACAAGGTCATGTACGTGAAGGCGCCGGTCGCCGACCTGGTGGGCAAGTTCGGCGACGCCGGCGACGTGGCCGAGCTCCGCGACGAGGCCACCGCGGCCGACCCGGCGCTCAAGGCCCTCTTCGACGGCGGCTGGGTGTCGGTCGACGCCGGCGAGCTGGTCAAGACCAGCGGGCTGCCGACCCAGGACACCGACTCCGCGAAGGCCGCCGCCGAGGTCAAGAAGAGCGCGCGCAATCTCTTCGACGGCGCCGAGATCGTCCGCGACCCGGCCGACGGCAAGCACCTGATCGTCACCACCTCGACCACCAAGGCGTACTCCGAGCTGAAGCGCCTGGTCACCGCGATCGGCGGCGACGACACCAAGGCGCTCACCGGCGAGCTCGGCAAGGCGCCCAAGGACCACCCGATCGTCGTCGACCTGTGGATCGACAACGAGAAGCTGACCGCCCTCGAGATCGACGTCCTGCAGTTCGCCGACGGCGCGACCGGCCGGGCGGCGGTCCGGCTCGAGGTCACCACCGGCGCCCCGATCGAGGCGCCGCCGGGCGCCACCAAGGTCGACCCCAAGCTGCTCGCCGGCGTCGCCGGGCCGGCCGGCGCCTCGTCCACCGCCGGCGGCCGGGCGAGCGGCCTCGCGATGTCGCTGGGCTACGGCGCGCTGGCCGTGGCCGAGCAGGAGGGCATCACGCCGGCCAAGGCGCTGCCCAAGGCGATCGACGAGCTGGCGGACATGCCGTTCCGGGCCAGGGTCGTCCGCGCCGGCGTTGCCGAGGTGACCGTCGGCAGCGACAAGGCCTGCGTCAAGGTCCCAGCCACCACCAGCGGCGACCCGAAGGTGAGCAAGGGCGCCTGCTGACGTCCCGGTCCGGGAATCCACCCCGGCGCCGCGAGGTTGGTGCCGGGGTGGAGAAAAAGATCGGGTTCCTCAGCTTCGGGCACTGGCGCAACGCGGCCGGCTCCGAGACCCGCAGCGCCGCCGACGCGCTGCTGCAGACCATAGAGCTGGCGGAGGCCGCCGAGGAGCTCGGCGTCGACGGCGCTTTCGTCCGGGTCCACCACTTCGAGCGCCAGCTGGCGTCGCCGTTCCCGCTGCTCTCGGCGATCGGCGCCCGCACCCGCCGCATCGAGATCGGCACCGGCGTGATCGACATGCGCTACGAGAACCCGCTCTACATGGCCGAGGAGGCGGCCGCCGCCGACCTGATCAGCGGCGGCCGGCTCCAGCTCGGCGTCTCACGCGGATCGCCGGAGACCGTTCTCAACGGCGCGTACGCCTTCGGCTACGTGCCTCCCGAGGGCGTCACCGCCGCCGACCTGGCCCGTGAGAAGACGTTGACCTTCCTCCAGGCGATCGACGGCGCCGCGGTGGCCCGCACCGATCCCGCCCGCACCGGCATCAGCGGCGGCCTCGCCATCCAGCCCCAGTCGCCCGGCCTGCGCGACCGCATCTGGTGGGGCGCCGGCACCCGGCAGACCGCCCAGTGGGCCGCTCAGCACGGCATGAACCTGCAGAGCTCCACCCTGCTCTCCGAGGACACCGGCGTCCCGTTCGACCAGCTGCAGGCCGAGCAGCTCGAGCTGTACCGCGCCGCCTGGGCCGAGGCCGGCCACACCCGCGAGCCGCGCGTGTCGGTCTCCCGCAGCGTCCTGCCGATCACCGAGGAGATCGACCGGATCTACTTCGGCAACCAGGCACAGGAGGACCAGGTCGGCCTGCTCGAGGGCGTCCGGTCCCGCTTCGGCCGCACGTACGCCGGCGAGCCCGACCGGATAGCCGCCGAGCTGGCCGAGGACGAGGCCGTCCGGTCGGCCGACACCATCCTGTTCACGGTCCCGAACCAGCTGGGTGTCGCGTACAACGCCCGCATCCTCGAGACCATCACCAAACACATCGCCCCGGCGATCGGCTGGGAACCCAAGTCCTAGAGGTCGCCGATCCCGGCGATCGAGAGGGCCAGGAGCCCCTGGCTCAGCCCGACGACGAGCCGGCCGGCCACGTAGTGACAGGTCAGGGCCGGGTGGTGCACCGGGATCGTGCGTAACGCCCGGCCGCGTCGGGGGTCCCAGAGGCGTACGGTGCGGTCGGCGCCGACCGAGGCGAGAAGCTCCCCGCCGGCGCCCGGCAGCGCGCAGATCCCGGTCACCGCGCCGGCGTGGCCGGTCAGAGTGGCGTACGGCCGCCCGTTCGCCGGCTCCCACAGCCGGATGGCCCCGTCCGCGCCGGCGGACGCGATCAGCGCGCCGACCGCACACAGGGCGTTCACCGCGTCGGAGTGCCCGTGCTGGGTCCATAGGGCGGCGCCGTCGGCGTCCCAGAGCCGGACGGTGCCGTTCTTGTCGGCCGAGGCGAGCGATGCCCGGCCGTCCCGCACGGTGACCGCCAGTGCCGTCACCCAGTCGGTGTGACCGGTCAGCCCTTCGCGGACGACCTTGTCGTGCGGGCGCCACAGCCGGATGGTGACGTCGTCGCCGGCCGACGCGATCATCGTGCCGCCCTCGTGGGGGAGCGCCCGGACCGCGTTGACCGAGTCGAAGTGCTCGGTCATCGGCAGGTCGGGCTCGCCCGAGGCCGCCGACCACAGCTGCACCGAGCCGTCGCTGCCCGCCGCCACCAGCAGGGTGTCACCGTCGTCGTCGGCCACGCAGAGGTCGTTGAGGGTCCCGACGTCGGCGGAGAACTCGTCGATCTCCGTGCCGTCGGCCGGGTCCCAGAGCCGGACGCTGCCGTCGCTGCCGGTCGACGCGACCACCTCGCGACCACCGGCGACGACGGTGCAGAGCGAAGTCACGGCGCGCAACCGGCGGCCGTCCGCGATCGGGCCAGGCAGGTCGCCGTCCGGGTCCCACAGGCGGACGGTGCCGTCGTCACCGGCCGTGGCGAGCAGCCGGCGATCGTCCAGCGGCAGCTCGCACACCGCGCGGATCCAGCTGGAGTGGCCGAACAGCGACGGGCGCGCCCGCCGGGTCGCCACGTCCCAGAGCCGGATGGCGCCGTCCTCGCCGGTGGCGACCAGGAGCCGGGCGCGGGCGACGTCGATCGTGCAGAGATCCGTCATCGGACCACCGGTCGCGAATCGGCTCACCTCCGATCCCGTGACCGGGTCCCAGAGGCGGACCGTGCCGTCGTACCCGGCCGACGCGATCAGGGCGCCGTGATCCGTGCGTACTGCGTACAGCGTCGTCACCCAGCCGGTGTGTCCGGTGAACCGCAGCAGTTGCCGTCCGGCGACCGGATCCCACAGCCGGACCGTGCCGTCGTAACCGGTCGACGCGACGAGGTCACGGCCCTGCACCGGCACGTGCGTCACCGCGGTCACCCAGCCGGTGTGCCCGGTGAGCGCGTGCCGGAGCGTACCGGTGACCGGATCCCAGATCCGGATCGTCCGGTCGTCGCCGGCCGACGCGAGCAGGTCGCCGTCCGGGCCCGGAATCGCGCAGATGTTGCGCACCCATTCCGCGTGCTCCCCCAGCTCGTGCACCATCTGGCCGCCGGCCGGGTCCCACAGCCGGACCGTGCCGTCGTGGCTCGCCGTGGCCAGCAGGGTCGCGCCGCCCGCTCGTACCGCGCAGAGGCCACGGACACAGTCCTCGTGCGCGTGCAGGAGTCGCTCGGACTGGTTGGTCAGCGGGTCCCAGAACCGTACGTCGCCGTCCTCGCCCGCCGAAGCCAGCAGATTGCGACCCTCGACCCGGATCGGGCAGACGTCGTAGACGGCCTGCGAGTGGCCCTCCAGCACGGTGCGCTCCTGACGCGGCCGGGAATGTGTCCACGCGGCGTGATAGGGCGCGCCGGCCACCGAGATGCCGGCGCCCAACTCGTCGAGGCGGTCCACGACCGACCAGAGAGCGGCACGGTCACCGGGCTCCGCCGCGAGCGCCGACGGCGTACGCCGCAGCAGGGCCACCCGCGCCCGGCCACGGTCAGTCGTCGCCGCGTCGGCGACGCGGAGCACCCGGTCGAGCTCGGCGCTCAGCAGGAACCGGTCGTCGGCGAGCAGATCGTCGAGCAGTCCGGCGCGGGCCGCGTGGCCGGCGAGGAAACGCCGCAGGTACCCGGGGGCGGCGTCCCAGCCCACCGCCCGGCCGTGGGCCATCCAGGCGCGGACCAGCCGGTCCTGGTCACCGGACCGGTTCGCCGTCAGCTCGTCGTTGAGCGCCTGATGGAAGAGCCGGTAGCTGGTGGTGCCCGGGTCGGCGTTCTCGACCAGGAAGTTCGCGGCCGATGTCCGGGCGAAGCGGCGCAGTTCCTCCTCGGTGACCGTGCCGCCGAGCGCGGCCACGGCCAGCCGCCATAGCCCCGGGGTGAGGCCCGGCGACTCGGCGTAGGCCAGTGCGGTCAGCAACAGGCGCGCGGACGTGCCACCGGCCGGCGGCAGGCCGTCCAGGTAGGCGGTCAGGGCCGAGGCCATGTCGCCGGCGAAGGCAGTCGCGGCCGGGTCGACCGCCACGGCGTCACGCAGGGCGTGCGCGCGGGCCACCAGCCCGGCCACCAGGAAGTTCCGGCGGGCCAGCTGGGCGATCCGGCGGGCCACCGGGCGGGCGACCGCGCTTTCCTGGTACGGGTTGCCCGGTCGCGGATCGCCGAGCAGGCGGAGGGTCGCCTCGGTGTAGTCGACGAGGTCCGACTCCGCGAAGTAGTCGGGATGGTCGAGATCGACCACGTCGGGGTCGGCGCCGAACTCGTCGAGCAGGCTGCCGGAGCCGTCGGCGCGGCGGGTGCCCACCACCACCTGGACGCCGACCGCCCGCCCGGCGCGCGCCAACGGCAGCAGGACATCGCGGATCAGTAGTCGCGCCTGCTCGGGATCGGCCGCCTCGTCCAGGGCGTCGACGATCAGGTTGAACCGGGCCGGGCGGCCGGCGAGCCGGTCGCGCAGGGCGGGGACGAGGTCGACCGGGGCGGCGGGCAGCCCGACGCCGGCCGCCCGGGCCATCTCGCCCGCCACCTCCAGGGCGTTCTTGCCCTTGGCGTGCACCGCGCAGGCGACCGAGCCGGGCGTCGCGCGCACCGCGGCGTCGCCGGGCGGCAGCTCGTTGCGCAGCGCCGGATCGGCCGTGGTGACGAGGCGGCCCAGCACTGCCGACTTCCCCGTGCCGGGCGAGCCGGTCACGACCAGCGGCCGTCCGGACGGTATCGGCTGGTCCAGCGCGCCGGCCAGGCGGCGCAGCGCGGCATCCCGGCCCCGGAAGCGATAACCGCTCTCGCCCGCCACGGCGACGCCTCGGCCCCGTGGCAGCCAATGGCGGCCCGCCTCGGCGTCGGTGACCAGCGTCCAGCCCCACGCGGCGAGCGCGGCCTCGTCGGCGTCCGCGGGCTGCCAGGACGCAAGGACGCCGAGCTTCAGACCCGGCAGCCGGTCGTCGGCGTACTGGAAGGTGAGCGCCAGCGCGCCGCCCTTGGCGGCGAACGACTCGACGATGCCGACCACGGCCTGGTAGTCCGGCGACCACACGGCGGCGCCGCTGAATCCCTTGAACACCGGGTTCTCCGACTCGACCGCCAGATGCACCTTTCCGTAACCGCTGTCGTCGGAGACGAGCCCGTGGGTGGAATACCCGCCCGGCGCCGCCTGGGTGTAGCCGTAGGCCCACCAGCGACGTTCGAGAAGTGCCTTGCCGGTCAGGCAGCGCACCGTGGCCGGCGTGACCGTGGCGGGCACCGGATCGACCAGTTCGAGGAGGGCCACGTCGATGTTCTCGCCGGGCTTTCCGTTGATCAGGCACTGGCGGACCCGCCGCCGTTCCCAGTAGCCGACGCCGGCCTTGGGAAACGACACCCACAGCTCGCGCGGCGCGCCGCCGGCGAACGCCACGTGGGCGCAGGTCAGCACCAGGTTGGACTCGACCACGAGGCCGGAGCCGATCGGCTCGTCCGACCGCTCGCCGGCGTGAATCGCGACGGCCCAGGCATCCGACGGCGGCCTCAGCGACACGAGCGTCATGCTGCCCGCCGCCCCGGAGAAATGGCAACCCGCGCATTTCATGATCTATTTTCCCGCCGTCGAACGGGTGTTTGAGGAATGCGCATGAGCAGGCCCGGAAAAGATCTACAAGGGTCGTGCGTGTCAGATATTGGCAGCCCTGATGGACGACCTTGCGACACCTGTGGAGCGTCGGCAGAATCGTGCCGGTAAGCGGCGCCCTGCCGTCGAGTCCGAGATCAACGGTGCCCTCGGGCGCCCGGAGGAGCGACCGGAAAATGCCGGAAAAAGAACTGACCTCGGTGCAGCGGTACGTCCTCCTCACCCTGATGATCGGCGCCGCTCCGCTGGCCAACAAGGTCGTCGGCAACAGCCTCAAGGCCGCCAAGCGCAATGAGCTCGTGAAATGGGGATACATCGAGACCAGCGGCCGGCCGATGATTCTCGAGCTGACGCAGAAAGGCCATGATCGCGCGGTCTCCGAGCTCGACCGGGACCAGCCGCCCGGGTCGGGCACGGTGGGGCTGGCGCTCTACACGACGCTGGGTTTCCTCCGCAATCTGATCAGCCAGACCGGCACGAGCCCGCAGGATCTCTTCCGGCTGCGGCTGGCCGTGCCGGGCCCGGCCGGTGGGACCGACGGCGACCTCGAGGAGCGCATCCGCAAGGCGTACTCGTCGCTCGCGCCCCGCCCCGGCGACTGGATCATGCTGGCCGACCTGCGGCAGGCGCTGCCCGACGTCGGCCGCGGCGACCTCGACGTCGCCCTCGTCGAGCTCAACCGATCGCGCGACGTCAGCCTGGTGCCGGAATCCAACCAGAAGGTTCTGACCGAGGGGCAGCGTGCCGCCGCGGTGAGCATCGGCAACCAGCTCAAGCACCTCATCGCCATCGGCGTCTGACGGACTGCCGCGATGGAGGAGGCACAGCGGCGCGCCCTGGCGGCCCTCCGGCTGAGCTGGGCGCCCACTCCCGACGATGTCTGGCGCGCGTCGCCCTACCACGTGCCGGGTTTGCATCAGGACATCCTCGACCTGGTGATGGAGGGCGTGGACGAGGCCGCCCGCAACGCCGAGAGCCCGATGGGCATAGCACTTCAGGGCCAGCGCGGCACTGGCAAGACGCACCTGCTGGGCACGGTGCGCGAGCGGGTCCAGCTCGACGGCGGCTACTTCTTCCTGATCGAGATGCTCGAATCGAAGGCGTTCTGGCGGAGCACCACGATCGCGCTGATCGACGGCTTCGCCCGGCCACGTCCCGACGGCGACAGCCAGCTGGTGTTCTTCCTGCGACAACTGGCCGAGCTGATCGATGCGCCACGGCCGGTCCGCCGTGCCCTGATCGGCGAGTACGAGCTGACCCGGCCGGCCTTGGACGCCTTCGTCGACCTGCTCCGCAAGCACCACCGGCAGATCGGGATGGACTGCCAGGACACCGCCCGGGCACTGGCGCTCCAGGCGTCGGGATCCCCGTCGGCGCAGGATGTCGGGTACGGCTTCCTCTGCTCCAACGACGAGGAGCAGCCGGGCGACCGTGCGGCGTGGGGAATGCGCCGCGGCAAGCGCTCCGCGCAGGAGATCGTCCGTGACATCTCCCGGCTGCTCGCGCTGACCGGCCCGACGGTCGTTGCGGTCGATCAGATCGACGTGCTCATCGCCCAGTCGGTGAAGTCCACGGCCGCGGGCGACCGGGCCAACTGGCAGACCTCGCTGCTGCTGGAGCAGATCGCCGGGGGCCTCATGTCGCTGCGGGAGAGCACCCGCCGCACCCTGTCCGTGGTGGCCTGCCTGCCCAAGACGTGGCAGGACATCAAGGATCAGGTCACCGACACCGTGCAGGACCGCTTCCGGGAGGCGGTGCGGCTCAAGGAGATCCCCTCGCGGGCGGTCGGCGAGACCCTGGTCGCCCGCCGGTTCGCCACGCGTTTCGCCGAGGTCGAGTTCGAGCCGCCGTACCCGACCTGGCCGGTGCGGCCGGAAGCCTTCGCCGAGGCCGACCAGTTCACCCCGCGGGAACTACTGCGCACGGTGGACCGCCACGTGCGGGCCTGTCTCGCGGACGGCGAGGTTCGCGAGCTCGATCATCTGCTGTACGCGGTCCCGGAGCGGACCGGGATCGTGGTCGCCGACGAACCGCCGGGCGCTCCCGAGTCCGCGGACTTCGACGCCCGATACGACGAGCTTCGGAAGATCGCCGATCCCGGCCCGGCGTTCCACAAGGACACCGAGGATGCCATCGTGCCCGAGCTGCTCCGGGCGGGGCTCACCGCCTGGATCGCGGAGCAGGGACCGGCCGGCGAGATGTACGCCATCGATCCGCAGGCCGGTGGCAAGCCGGCGCTGCACGCCCGGCTACGGCGCGCGCTCGACACGAACGACGAGGACGAGGAGCACTGGTCCTTCCGGGCGGTCGCGGCGACCCATCACATCGCGGCGCTCAACCGGATCAAGAACGCGACCACCTCGTCGGGCCTCACCGAGGGGGTGTCCCGGCGGCGGTTGTTCCTGCTGCGGACGGCGCCCTGGTCGCCGGGTACCCGGACGCAAGAGGTGATCAAGGCGTTCCGGCAGGCCGGCGGGGAGACGCTGGCGTTCCCGGACGACGACGTGGCACGACTGACGGCGTTGCACGGGCTCATCGCCGAGTACGGCGAGGACGCCCTGCGATCGTGGTTCGCCCGGCGCCGGCCCAGCCGCGAGATCAGCGTCCTGCGGAAGTCCCTCGTCGCGCCTGACTCGATCGGCGCCGGCCCGATCGGCGCTGGCTCGGTCGCGGTCGAACCGAATGCCGCACCGGCTGCGGAAACGATGGCGGCCGGGCCCGCGGCACCTGCTCCGGCTGCTTCCGGACCGGTCACCGCTGTCACCATCGGCGCGGCGACCGACGGCGGCGGCCCGGTCACCATCGCGCTCGAGGCGCTACGGCGGCATACCGCGATCTTCGCCGGCTCGGGCTCGGGCAAGACGGTGCTGATTCGCCGGCTGGTCGAGGAGTGCGCCCTGCACGGGGTCTCGGCGATCGTGCTCGACTCCAACAACGACCTGGCCCGCCTTGGTGACCCGGCGCCGTCACCGCCGGAGTCGTGGTGGCCCGGTGACGCCGAGCGCGCCGCCGACTATCTCGCGAACACCGAGGTCGTGGTGTGGACGCCGCGATGGCGGAGCGGGCGGCCGTTGAGTTTCCGCCCGCTGCCCGACTTCGCGGAGATCGTGGACGACCCCGACACGCTGGAGGCCGGCGTCGAGGTGGCGGTGGCCGCGGTGGCCCCGCACGCGAGAGCGGAGGGAGCCACCGACAAGGCGCGGCTCAGCCAGTCCGTTCTGCGCCAGGCCCTGGTGTATTTCGCCCGCCGTGGCGGACGAGACCTGCCCGGCCTGATCGCCCTCCTCGGCGAGTTGCCCGAGGGCGTCAGCGATCTGGGCGACGAGGGCATCAAGCTGGCTGCCAGGATGTCGCAGCTCCTGACCGCCGCGATGATCAACGATCCGCTGTTCGGCGGGGCCGGCGCCCTCGCCGACCCCGGTGATCTGCTCACCCCGGCGCCGGGCAAGCGCGCCCGGATCTCGGTGATCAGCTTCGCCGGCCTGCCCGAGGCCAAGCAGCAGCAGACCTTCGTCAATCAGCTCCAGGTGGCCCTGTTCGCCTGGATCAAGCGGCATCCGGCCGGCGATCGCCCGCTGGGTGGCCTCTTCGTGATGGACGAGGCGCAGAACCTCGCTCCGTCCGGCGCGATGACGCCGTGTACGCACAGCACGCTGATGCTCGCCTCGCAGGCGCGCAAGTACGGCCTCGGCCTGGTCTTCGCCACCCAGGCGCCCAAGAGCCTGCACAACCGGATCCCCGGCAACGCCGCGACCCAGTTCTTCGGCCTGCTGACCAGCATGACGCAGATCGACGCGGCCCAGGAGATCGCCCGGGTGAAGGGCAGCCCGATCCCGGACGTCGGACGCCTGGACCGGGGCGAGTTCTATGCGGCGATCGAGGGCGCGGCATTCGTGAAGATGCGGGCGCCGTTCTGCCTGAGCCACCACCCGCCGAGCCCGCTGACCGCCGAAGAGGTCATTCAGCGCGCCGCCGGAGGCTGAGCGATCCCGCGCGAAGCGGAAGGGCATTGACAATCATCGAACTATAGGGCGAAGATTGTTAACGTTCACATCCGCGACTCCCCAGCAGCGCCCAGGCCACGTGCCGCTGCTTCGCACCCACGCGAAAGGCACTCGATGGGTCTCCGATCTCTCGGGCGAGTCGTCCTCGCCTCCGTCCTCACCGTCGCGGCCGCGGTTGCCGTGTCGGGCACGGCCCGCGCCGCCGGCACCGGGCCGTGCGACATCTACGCCAGCGGCGGCACCCCCTGCGTCGCCGCTCACTCCACCACCCGCGCGCTGTTCGGCTCCTACGGCGGCTCGCTCTACCAGGTGCGCCGCTGGTCCGACGGCGCCACCGCCAACATCGGCGTGCTCGGCGCCGGCGGGTACGCCAACGCCGCGACGCAGGACAACTTCTGCGCCGGCACGTACTGCACGATCGTCCGGATCTACGACCAGACGTCGCGCCACAACGACCTCACCATCGCTCCCGGCGGCGGCGCCAACCCCACCGGCGACCAGGGCGCGAACGCCGCGGCGCTGCCGGTGACCGCGGGCGGCCACAAGGTGTACGGCATCTACATGTCGGCCGGCAACGGCTACCGCAACAACGCCACCAACGGCGTCGCCACCGGCAGCGCGCCGGAAGGCATGTACATGGTCACCGAGGGCACCCACGTCAACAACCGGTGCTGCTTCGACTACGGCAACGCCGAGACCAACAACATGGACACCGGCAACGGCGACATGGACGCCATCTACTTCGGCACGCTGTGCTGGTTCTCGCCGTGCAGCGGCGCCAACCCGAAGGTGATGGCCGACCTGGAGAACGGCCTGTTCGCCGGCGGCAACGGGTCCAACACCGCCAACACCGGCCGCAACAGCGCCTTCGTCACGGCGATGACCAAGAACAACGGCACCACGACGTACGCGATCAAGGACGGCAACGCCCAGTCCGGCGGCCTCGCCACCCGGTACAACGGCGGACTGCCCACCCAGAGCGGCTACCGGCCGATGACCAAGCAGGGCGCGATCATCCTCGGCATCGGCGGCGACAACAGCAACGGCTCGGTCGGCTCGTTCTTCGAGGGCGTGATGACCAGCGGCTATCCGTCCGACGCCACCGAGAACGCGGTGCAGTCGAACATCGTCGCGGTCGGGTACGCCAAGAGCGTCACCTTCCCGGTCAACGGCGGCACCTACCGGCTGACCAACCTGGCCGCCGGCAAGGTGCTGGACGCGATCAACTGCGGCACCGGCGACGGCACCCTGCTCGACGTCTGGCAGAACCTCGGCAACTCCTGCCAGCAGTGGCGGTTCACCAGCGTCGGCCCCAACAAGTGGACCATCACGAACGTCAACTCGGGCAAGGTCCTGGACGCGCAGAACTGCGGCCTGGCCCTGGGTACCGTGGCCCAGCTCTGGTCGTCGCTCGGCAACACCTGCCAGCAGTGGGCGGTCATCCCGGCCGGCAACGGCCGCTACGAGCTGGTCGTGGAGAACAGCGGCATGGTCCTCGACGACGTCAACTGCGGCAGCGCCAACGGCAACCGGGTGAACATGTGGATGTGGCTCAACAACACCTGCCAGCTCTGGTCGTTCTCGTCGTAACCAGCGATCCACATCGAGGTTGGACGGCTCAGCGCCCGGCGCGCTGGGCCGCCATCCACTGCCAGATGTGCCGGCCGTGGATGCTCGGGTCGTTGCGGGCCACGTAGATCCAGGACCAGTGGCCCGGGAACTGGTAGCCGTTGCGGATGACGTGGTCGTAGAGGGTCATCCGCGCGCCCGGGATCACGTCGTGCGCGTGGATCGTGTTGGCCTGCGGGTCTACGGTGTCGTCGTCGAGCGACGCGACCAGCCAGGTGGGCGTGTCGATCCGCGCCAGCTCCGCGTCGGGCAGCTGCGGCGGCTCACCTTCGGCCAGCGCCTCGACGACGCCGCAGATCGGCACCGAGGACGCGAAGAGGTGGCGGTAGACGGTCGTCATCTTCATGCTCATGTAGCCGCCGTTGGAACAGCCGACGACATGGACCTTTCGAGGATCAACGGCGTTCTTCCGTACGACTTCGCGCACGATCTGGAGGATCTGCGGGGCGAAGCGGTCGCCGTCCTCGAGCCAGAACGAGGTGCTCTGCGGCGCGACCACGTAGGCGCCGTCGAAGATCCGCTGGGCTTCCCGGGTCGAGAAGCCCAGCGCCCCGCGGTTCGCCCGCAGGGTGGTCTCGTTGTCGTAGTAGTTGTCCGGCAGCGACGCGCCCTCACCGCCGCCGTGCAGCCAGACGACGAGCGCGCGACCCTTCCGATGGCCGGGGGAGTAGAGCCGGTATTTCATGCCCGAGCCGGAGACGTGATAGCCGTACGCGTCGACCTCGGGGTTGGACAGCCGGCCCTGCACGAAGCGTTCGATGGTGATCGCACCGCCGTGCCGGCGGGCCAGCGGTGCCTTCTGCGTGACGGTGTACGTCAGATCGAGTTGAACGTTGCGGCCCTTGCTCACGATGTAGCCCAGCGTGCCGCCGCCGACCTGCCCCTCGGCGTAGCTGAGCTCGAGCACGACGTTCCCGTGCCGGTCCAGGCGGGCCGCGGTCACCGGGCGGTCGAGGTCGTACTCGCTGAAGATCTGGTCGCCCGGCGCGATCGGGATCGGGCTGGTGGCCTTGGCGTGCACGGCGAACGTGCCGGTGGTCAGCGAGGCCGGGTCGATCGGCCCCAGCCGCGAGGTGTCGAGGGTGAGCGCGACGACCTGCTCGCCGCCGTCGAGCGTGACGGCGTTGAGCACGAACTTCACGCGGCCACTGGCTTGCGCGGCGGCGCCCGGAAGCGCCAGGCCGGCGGCGGCGCCCGCACCGGCGGTCAGAACGGAGCGACGGCTGATGAGGTGGGCCATGAGACCTCCCTGTCTCGATCCCCCGTGCCGCTGGGACATCGATCCACGTCTACCTCGATTCTCGACCACCAGGTCGGTTTGTTACCGGCTTGTTACCGGAGGCGAGGCCGGCCGTGGCGACTCCGCCCCGTCCTATTCTTGATTTATTCCAGATAAGGCCCTAGGTTGAGCCGGTGACATCCGACCCGGCAGCGCGGCTGCGGTCGGTCTCGTTGCGCGTGACCCGGCCCCGGCTGGCGGTGCTCGCGGCGCTGCGCGACCACCGGCACATCGACACCGACACGGTGATCGAGCTGGTGCGCGCCGATCACCCCACGGTCTCCCACCAGGCAATCTACGATGTGCTGCGAGCGCTCACCGACGCCGGCCTGATCCGGCGCATCCAGCCCGCCGGCGCCACCGCCCGCTACGAGTCCCGGGTCGGTGACAACCACCACCACGTCGTCTGCCGCTCCTGTGGCGCGATCGCCGACGTCGAGTGCGCCGTCGGCCATGCCCCCTGTCTCACCGCCTCCGACGACCACGGCTTCGTGATCGACGAGGCGGAGGTCGTGTATTGGGGCACCTGCCCCGACTGTTCGGAAGGAATCTGATGAGCGACACCCAGGACCCGAAGGCCTCCGGCTGCCCGGTCGCGCACGACTCGGTGACGGCGCACGGCAGCGAGAGCGAGAACCCGGGTATTCCGTCGCCGACGCCGCACACCGGCGGGCGGCCGCGGACGAACAAGGACTGGTGGCCCAACCAGCTCGACCTGTCGGTGCTGCGCGCCCACTCGTCCAAGTCCAGCCCGCTCGGCCTCGACTTCGACTACGCCAAGGAGTTCGCCAAGCTCGACGTCGAGGCCCTCAAGCGGGACATCGTCCAGGTCCTGACCACCTCGCAGGACTGGTGGCCGGCCGACTTCGGGCACTACGGCGGCCTGATGATCCGGCTGAGCTGGCACGCGGCCGGCACCTACCGCATCCACGACGGCCGCGGCGGCGCCGGCGACGGCGCTCAGCGGTTCGCCCCGCTCAACAGCTGGCCCGACAACGCCAACCTCGACAAGGCCCGGCGCCTGCTCTGGCCGGTGAAGCAGAAGTACGGCCAGAAGGTCTCGTGGGCCGACCTGCTGGTGCTGGCCGGCAACGTGGCGCTGGAGTCGATGGGCTTCCAGACCTTCGGCTTCGGCTTCGGCCGCGTCGACACCTGGGAGCCCGAGGAGATCTTCTGGGGTCCCGAGGACGCCTGGCTCGGCGACGAGCGCTACGTCTCCGACAGCAGCATGTCCGATGTCGTCGGCGCCACCGAGATGGGCCTCATCTACGTCAACCCCGAGGGCCCGAAGGGCAGCGCCGACTTCCTGGCCGCGGCCCACTTCATCCGCGAGACGTTCGGCCGGATGGCGATGAACGACGAGGAGACCGTCGCGCTCATCGCCGGCGGCCACACCTTCGGCAAGACGCACGGGGCCGCGCCCGCCGACAACCACGTCGGGCCCGAGCCCGAGGGCGCCGAGCTGACCGCTCAGGGCCTGGGCTGGCTGAGCAACTACGGCTCCGGCATGGGCCCCGACACCATCACCAGCGGCCTCGAGGTCACCTGGACCGACAAGCCCACGCAGTGGAGCAACCGCTTCTTCGAGATCCTCTTCGGGTACGAGTGGGAGCTCACCACCGGCCCGGGCGGCGCCAAGCAGTACGTCGCCAAGGACGCCCCGGAGATCATCCCGGACCCGTTCGACCCGTCGAAGAAGCACCGGCCGACGATGCTCACCACCGACCTGTCGCTGCGCTTCGACCCCACGTACGGGCCGATCTCGCGGCGGTTCCTGGAGAACCCCGACGAGTTCGCGCTGGCGTTCGCCAAGGCCTGGTACAAGCTGCTGCACCGCGACATGGGCCCGGCCAGCCGCTTCCTCGGCCCGTGGGTCGCCGAGCCGCAGCTGTGGCAGGACCCGGTCCCGGCCCACGAGGGCCCGCTGGTCAGCGAGCTCGACGTGGCCACGCTCAAGGCCAAGGTGCTGGAGTCCGGCCTCTCCGTCGGCCAGCTGGTCTCGACCGCGTGGGCGTCGGCCGCGACGTTCCGCTCCACCGACAAGCGCGGCGGCGCGAACGGCGCCCGGATCCGCCTCGAGCCGCAGCGCGGCTGGGAGGTCAACCAGCCGGTCGCGTCGGTGGTGACCGCCCTCGAGGGCATCCAGCGCGAGTTCAACGCCGCCGGCGGCGCGCAGATCTCGCTGGCCGACCTGATCGTGCTGGCCGGCTCGGCCGCGGTCGAGAAGGCCGCCGCCGACGCGGGCGTCAAGGTGACCGTGCCGTTCCGCCCGGGCCGCACGGACGCCACCCAGGAGCAGACCGACGCCGAGTCGTTCGCGGTCCTCGAGCCGCGGGCCGACGGCTTCCGCAACTACCTGCGGGCCGGCGAGAAGCAGCAGCCGGAGGTCCTGCTCGTCGACCGCGCGTACATGCTCAACCTGACCGCGCCCGAGATGACCGTCCTCGTCGGCGGACTGCGTGCCCTGGGCAACAACTTCGGCGGCGCCCGGCACGGCGTTTTCACCGACAAGCCCGGCGTGCTCACCAACGACTTCTTCGCCAACCTGCTCTCCCCGGGCACCCGGTGGAAGGCGTCGGAGTCCGAGGAGCACGTGTACGAGATCCGCGACGTGCGCACCGACGAGGTGAAGTGGACCGCCACCGCGGTCGACCTCATCTTCGGCTCGAACTCGCAGCTGCGGGCCGTGGCCGAGGTGTACGCGAGCGAGGACGCCCACGAGAAGTTCGTGACCGACTTCGTCGCCGCCTGGACGAAGGTCATGGAGCTCGACCGCTACGACCTCGCCTGATCGCTTCGCCGACGACGAGCCCGGCCGACCGGCCGGGCTCGTCCCGTTTCCGGCTACCAGATCGCGAGCACCCGGGCCTGGCCGCCCGAGCCGCCCTCGTACGGGATCAGCCCCACGAAGATCCGGGCGCCGTGCCGCGGGATCCGGCCCAGGTTGGCGAGGTTTTCCAGGCCGTAGCGGTCGGCCCCGGTCAGCGCCAGGTGGGTCTCGAAGGCCTCCGAGACGCCGGGGTCGATGCTCAGCGTGTCGACCCCGAGGCTGCGGATCCGGCGCTTGCGCAGCAGCCACTCGCAGGCGTCGACGCCGAAGCCGGGGAAGTGCAGGGTGCCGGCGGCGTCGGTGCCCCGGTACGCGTCCACGTCACCGACCTTGGCGCCCCAGCCGGAATGCATGAGCACGGCGGCGCCGTCCGGGATGCGGCCGTAGCGACGCTCGAACGCCGTCAGGTCGCCGACGGTCACCACGGTGTCCGGGTCGCGGGCGGCGCGACCCGCGATGTCGATGACGACGGCCGGGAGGATCAGCTCGGACGGCCGCAGCTCGGTCGACACCCGCCCGCCCGCGGTGAAGTGCGCGGGCGCGTCGACGTGCGTGCCGGTGTGCTCGATGATCCGCCATTCCTGCATGTAGTAGCCGTCGTCCTCGATGGTGGTGACGGTGCGGCGGACCGCTTCCTCACCGGGGGAGAACGCCGGGAAGTCCGGGCCCAGGGGATACGTGAGATCGCGCAGGCCGTGCCCGCTCGCCTCGGCGGGCGTGGCGATCGCCGCGGAGGCGACGACGGCCGCGCCGCCGAAGAGGGCGGCTCGGCGGGTCAGGGTGGCGTCGACTGTGCACATTCGGCTCGTTCCCTCCACTCGACTGGCTCACGTCATCATCCAGCAGTTCGCGGCGCTTTGAATCACGGACTCGGCTGGAAGACGCGCAGCCGTCAGGTCAGGACCCGCAGCGGGGCGCCGGCCTGCCAGGCGGCGATGTCCTCGACGATCTGCTCGTACCAGCCGCGGTAGGTCGCATCGGTGACGTAGCCCAGATGCGGGGTCAGCACCGTGTTCGGGGCGCCGCGCAACGGGTTGCCCAGCGGGAGCGGCTCGGTGTCGTACACGTCGAGGCCGGCGCCGCCGATGGTGCCGGCGGTCAGCGCGGTGGCCAGCGCGGCCTCGTCGACGATCGGGCCGCGGGACGTGTTGATCAGGACGGCGGACGGCTTCATCGCGGCCAGTTCGGGCGCGCCGATCAGGCCGCGGGTGCGGTCGCTGAGCTTCAGGTGGATGGTGACGACGTCGGCGGAGGCGAGCAGCTCGTCCTTGGTGACCAGGGTCGCGCCGGCTGCCTCGGCCAGGGCCGCGGTCAGGTGCTGGCTCCAGGCGAGCACCCGCATGTCGAAGGCCCGGCCGATCCGCGCCACCTTGCCGCCCAACCGGCCCAGGCCGAGCACGCCGAGGGTGCTGCCGGCCAGGTCGAACCCGACGGTGGTCTGCCAGCGGCCCTCGCGCAGGGCGCGGTCCTCGGCGACCAGGTGGCGGCGGCACGCCAGGATCAGCGCCCAGGTCAGCTCGGCGGTGCTGTGCCCCGAGCCGATGGTGCCGCAGACGGTGACGCCGGCCGCCCGGGCCGCCGCGAGGTCGATCGCGGCGTTGGCCATGCCGGTGGTGACCAGCAGCCGCAGGTCGGGAAAGCCGGAAAAGTCGCGGAACGGGGTTCGCTCCCGCATCGCCACGACCACCTCGGCGCCCCGCAGGGCGGCCGCCAGGTCGGCGGGGGCGGAGTGCAGCACCTCGACGTCGCCGAGCGAGTCGAAGGAGGCGTACCGGCGAGCCACCCGCTGATAGTCGTCCAGCACCACGATCTTCATGCCTGCCGACCTTACGGTGCCCCGCTCCGCCGGTGGCAGCCGCTCGTGACACTCTGAAGGCATGGGGAAGATCTACGACTCGATCGACGGCCGGCTGCGCGCGTTCCTCCTCGAGCAGCCGGTGTTCTTCGTGGCCACCGCGCCCAGCGGCGCCGGCGGCCACGTCAACGTCTCGCCCAAGGGTGGCAGCGGCTGCCTGGCCGTCCTGGACGAGCGCCGGGTCGCCTACCTGGACTACACCGGCAGCGGCGCGGAGACCATCGCGCACCTGCGGGACAACGGCCGGATCACGGTGATGGCCTGCGCCTTCCACGGGCCGCCGAAGATCGTCCGGCTGCACGGCCGGGGCCGGGCCGTGCTGCCCGGCGACGACGACTTCGACGGCCTGCTGGCCGCCTTCGACCTCGAGCCGGCCCGCGGGTTGCGCGCGATCGTCGAGGTGGACGTCGAGCGGATCAGCGACTCCTGCGGCTACCAGGTCCCGCTGATGACCTACGAGGGCGACCGCGACCTGCTCGAGCGCTGGGCCGACCGCAAGTCCGACGAGGATCTGGCGGAGTACCGGCGGACCCGCAACGGGCACAGCATCGACGGCCTGCCGGCCTTCGCCCCGCAGTGACCCCGAGGTAATTCGATTGCCGGGCGCGACCGGTTTTGTCAGGGTGATGGCGGTCAACGCCAGGCATCCGTACGGGGGATCGAGCATGCCGATCGTCGAGGCGCAGGGCCTCACCAAGGTGTTCCGCCGCCCGGACAAGGGCTCGGGCCTGGCCGGCTCGGTCAAGCACCTGTTCGCCCGCCGCTACACCGACAAGGTCGCGGTCGACCACGTCGACCTGTCCATCGAGGCGGGCGAGGCGGTGGCGTACGTCGGGCCCAACGGCGCCGGCAAGTCGACCACGGTGAAGCTGCTCAGCGGCATCCTGGTGCCGACCGCCGGCGAGGTGCGCATCGACGGCCTGCACCCGCAGCGCGACCGCACCACCGTGGCGTACCGGATCGGGGTGCTGTTCGGGCAGCGCACCCAGCTCTGGTGGGACCTGCCGGTCGCCGAGTCGCTGGCCGTGCTGCGCGACATCTACGGCGTGGACGCCGGCACGTACCGGAAACGGCTGGCCCGCTTCGACGAGGTCCTCGAGCTCGGCGAGATCCTGCCGATCATGGGCCGCAAGCTGTCGCTCGGCCAGCGGATGCGCGCCGACCTGGCCGCCGCGCTGGTGCACGGCCCCCGGGTGGTCTACCTGGACGAGCCGACCATCGGGCTCGACCTGGCCGTCAAGGACCGGGTCCGCGAGTTCTTCCGCGGCCTGCGCGACGAGGGCACCACGGTCATGCTGACCAGCCACGACCTCGCCGACATCGAGGGCTTCTGCCGCCGGCTGGTGATCATCGACCGGGGCCGGATCATCTTCGACGGCGACCTGGAGTCGGTGAAGGACCGCTTCGCCCGCGAGCGCATCCTGCATGTCGAGACGGCGCGGCCGGTGCCGCTGGAAACCCTGCGGGACTCGCTGCCCGGCGCGGAGGTCACGGTCGAGGACACCCCGTTGCGGTACGCCGTACGGTTCGACCGCTTCGCGATGACGGCCGGCCAGGCGGTGACCGTGCTGGCCGGGCTGACCGAGCTGGTCGACTTCCGGGTCGACGAGCCGAGCATCGAGGACGTGATCCGCCGGGTGTACTCGGGCGACCTGGTGCTCGACGACACCGGCGCGCCCCGGTGAGGGGCTACCGGGCCCTGGCCCGGGCCACCGCGCGGGCCGCCCTCACCTACCGGCTCAGCTTCGTGCTCGGCATCGGCACCGTCCTGGTCCAGCTGGTCGCGTTGCTGGCGGTCTGGCACGCGATCCTCGCCGAGGCGCCGGTCAACGGCTTCACCTGGCCGCAGATGCGCGCCTACCTGCTGGTCGCGTTCGCGGCCGGCACCCTGGTCTCGATCCTCGGCGACTTCCGGATGGCGTTCCGGATCCTCGACGGCAACGTGGCGCTCGACCTGGTCAAGCCGGTCGACTATCAGAAGGCCCGGCTGGCCGAGTCGCTCGGCGGGCTCTGGATCGAGCTGCTGCTGATCGTCGTGGTGGTGGGCGGGACGCTCGCGCTGACCGGGGGCGTCGACGTCCCGGCCGGGCCGGCGCTGGCGCTCTTCGCGACCAGCATGCTCCTGCTCGTGCCGCTGAAATTCCTGCTCGTGTACGTGTCGACATTGGCCTGTTTCTGGACCCAGAACTACATGGGTGTCCAATGGGCGCGACTGGCCGTCATCAACCTGCTGTCCGGCGCGCTGATCCCGCTCGTGTACCTGCCGCATTGGCTGGCCACCGCGGCGCAGTGGTCCCCGTTCGCGGGGCTCACCTCGACACCGGCGCTGATTTTCCTGGGCCGCGTCGGCGTACGCGATGGCCTGGTCCTTGTTCTTGTGCAGCTGGCCTGGGTGCTCGTGCTGTGGTTCGGCGCCCGGCTGATCTGGCGCCAGGCAGTGCGCCGGCTGACCGTGAACGGAGGCTGACGTGCGCACGTTGCGGCTCTACCGGCGGTTGCTGGGCGCCCACTTCCGGTCGCTGCTGGAGTACGAGGCCGATTTCCTGATCCTGGCCGCCGCCACCGTGCTGATGCAGGTGATCAACATCGTCTTCCTGTCGGCGCTGTTCGCGAAGGTGCCGGCGATCAACGGCTGGACGTTCTGGTCGGTGGTGACGATGTTCGGCGCGGTGGCGCTGGCCGAGGGCGTCGGCTCGCTGTTCTTCGACGGCATGTGGAGCCTGGCCTGGCAGATCAACCGCGGCGAGCTGGACTACTTCCTGGTCCGGCCGTACCCGGTGGCGCTGCAGTCGAGCAGCGCCGCGGTCGGCATCAACGGGCTCAGCAACATCGTCACCGGCGGCCTGATGATCGGCGCCGGGCTGGCCCACTCGGACATCGCGTGGACGCCGTGGCTCGCCGCGCTCGGCGTGCTGCTGCTGATCAGCTCGGTGGTCATCAAGGTCGCGATCAACCTGGCCACCAACTCGGCCTGCTTCTGGCTGTCCAGCCCCAGCCCGATGTTCGCCTTCGCCCTGCACCAGGTGGGCGACCTGGCCCGCTTCCCGCTGTCCATCTACCCGTTCGCGCTCAAGGCCGTGCTCGGGCTGGCGCTGCCGTTCGCGTTCATCAGCTTCTTCCCGATCGCCTACCTGCTGGACACCGGATCCGCCACGTGGGTGGGCCTGCTGACGCCGGTGACGGCCGCCTACTGCCTGGGCGTGGCCGTCCTCGTCTTCAAGCGGGGGCTGGCCCGCTACGAGAGCGCCGGAAATTAAGGGACGATGTCGGCATGCGGTTCTACACGGCGGACCTGCACACGCCGGCCGGCATCCGGGGCACGGTGGCCGCCTACGGGCACTACGGCCGGCCGGTGCTGGTGTTCCCGTCCGAGGGCGGCTACGCCACCGAGTTCGCCGACCGCGGCATGGTGGCGGCGGTCGAGGGCCTGATCGACGCCGGCCGGGTCAAGCTGTACTGCGTCGACTCGTTCGACGGCGGCACCTGGTCGGCCGGCGGCCTGCCGCTGGAGGAACGGGCGCGGCGGCACGGGGCGTACGAGTCCTGGATCCTCGACGCCGTCGTCCCGCACATCCGCGACGGCACCGGCCCGGACGCCGAGATCGCCACGGCCGGGTGCTCGCTGGGCGCGTTCCACGCCCTCAACTTCGCGTTCAAGCGGGCCGACCTGTTCCCGCTGGCGCTCTGCTTCTCCGGCAACTACGACCCGACCACCTGGCGCGGCTGGGGCGAGCAGGGCGACGCGTTGTACTTCAACAATCCGGCCGCGTACGTGGCGAACCTGCACGGCGACCACCTGGAGTGGCTCCGCTCCCGCCTGTCCGTGCTGCTCGTGTGCGGCCAGGGCCAGTGGGAGGACACCACCGGCTCCCTGGAGTCGACCCGCCGGATGGAGCAGCTGCTGGCGGCCGCCGGCATAGGCCACGAGCTGGACCTGTGGGGTTTCGACGTCCCGCACGACTGGCCGTCCTGGCGCCGTCAATGGGCCCACCACCTGCCGCGGTTCTGCTAGGCGCCGCCCCGGCGCCGCGGCGGCAGCGTGCGGGGTGAGGACGCGCTGCGGCAGGGGAAAGGCGGCGGGGGGAAACGAGGTAGGCGGGGAACGAGGGTGACGACCTGCCCGGCTACCGGCGGGGGCCGTGGATCTCGCGGTGCAGGCGTTCCATGCGCTGGTCCAGCCGGGCCGCGTCGTCGGCCGCCGCGGAGAGCTCGGAACGGAGCTCGGCCGGGATGTCCGGGTCGTACTTGTAGTAGATCTTGTGTTCGAGGCTGGCCCAGAAGTCCATCGCGACCGTGCGCAGCTGCACCTCGACCGGGACCGGCACGACCCGGTCGGAGAGGAAGACCGGGATCTCGACGATCAGGTGCAGGCTGCGGTAGCCGTTCTCCTTGGGGTCGGCGATGTAGTCCTTGGTCGCCACCAGGTGCACGTCGGGCTGGCGGGTGAGCATCTCGGCGACCGTGTAGACGTCCGAGACGAAGCTGCACACGATGCGGATGCCGGCGATGTCGCGGATCCGGGACCGCAGGTCCTCGAAGGTGAGCGGGCAGTCGATGCGCCGGGCCTTGGCGGTGATGCTGGCGGGCGTCTTCAGGCGGGGCAGGACGTGCTCGATCGGGTTGCCGCGGCCCTTGTGCGCCAGCTCCTCCGCCAGGATGGTGACCTTGGTGTTGATCTCCGCCAGCCCGAACTTGTAGACCAGCAGGAACTCGGTCATCCCACCGGCCGGCTCGTGGAACGTGCCGTCGTAGACGGTCGTCGCGGTTTCGCCCGTGCCCGGGGGCGCCCACCGCACCATTCCCTGATCGCCGGGCCGTTCAGTCGTCACGGTCATACGGTAGGCGCTGCGTACCACGCGCCGCCGGGTGGTCCGCGAAGCGAAGCCGTGAACAGACTCGCGGGTCGGGGTGTGAACGCGTGTGAACTCTTTTCGCGCAGGTCATCGGTCGTTCGGGCTAGACCGCGCGGCGAAAGTAGGCATCCGCCGGTGAACAAGCGCGGAAGTCTTGTTCACTCTCACGTTATCCGGTAGAACGTCGATCAGGTCCGCTCGGCGGGCCGTCAGCCGATCGGCTCCAGGAGGACCATCCGATGGATCGCTCTGTGCCATTCGATACCAGCCGCATCTCCCGCCGCGGCCTGCTGCAGCTCGGCGGCAGCGTGGCGCTTCTGCTCACCACCGGCGCCTGCGCGGCCGGCAGCAAGTCCGGCCCGAAGTCCGGCGCCTCCGCGGGGCCGGCCGCGAGCACGCTGCGCATCGCGGTCTCCAGCTACCTCTCGAGCTGGGACCAGGACTTCGTCGGGTTCGACCTGACCGCGTTGATGATGTTCAAGAACGTGTACCCGTACATGATCGATTACGGGGTCACCACGGCCGGCGACAGCCAGATCCTGGACACCCAGAACATCACGCCGACGTTCGCCGAGTCGTTCGAGCCGGACGCCTCGCAGCAGGTCTGGACGCTCAAGCTGCGCAAGGGCGTCAAGTTCGCGAGCGGCAACGAGATGAAGGCCGACGACGTGAAGTGGTCGAAGGACCGGGCGTTCGCGGCGGCCGCCAACGTGGCCGGCATCTACCGCACGATCGGGCTGACCAAGCCCGAGCAGGTGGTGGTCAAGGACGACTACACCGTCGAGTTCCACCAGGAGTTCCCGAGCGCGCTGACCCGGCAGATCCAGGCCATCTCGCTGTACGTCTTCGACTCGGTCGAGGCCAAGAAGCACGCCACCGCCGCCGACCCGTGGGCCAAGGAGTGGTTCGCCAAGAACGCGCCGACCGGCGGCTACTTCAACGTCGCGAAGGCCACCCAGGGCCAGGAGATCGAGCTCAGCGCCAACACCGGGTATCCCGGTCCCGACCCGGCCAAGACCCCGACGATCCGGATCTCGGTGGTCCCGGCGGCCGCGAACCAGCGCCTGCAGCTGCAGGCCGGCGACATCGACATCGCGCTCGGCATCACCGGCCAGGACTTGCAGGACCTGAAGAAGGCCGACGGCATCAAGGTGCTCTCGGCCGCGAGCAACGACCAGGTGGCGATCCAGATGTCGGTGACCACCGCGCCGTTCGACGACGTGAACGTGCGTAAGGCTCTCGCCTACGCGGTGCCCTACGAGCAGATCATCAAGAACGTGTACGGCGGGGACGCGCGGCCCACCAAGAGCATCGTCCCGCTGGACATGCCCGGCTATTCCGAGGCCGGTTACCCGTACACGTATGACCTCGACAAAGCGAAAGCCGCACTGGCCGCGGCGGGCAAGCCCAGCGTCTCCTCCGAGCTGGTCTTCGAGGCCGGCAACGACGAGCAGCAGAAGATCGCCGTCCAGGTGCAGTCGGAGGCGGCCAAGGCCGGCATCACGCTCAAGCTGGCCCCGCTCGACCCGGCCACGCTGGGCGAGCGGCGCACCAAGAAGAGCATCCCGCTGCAGATCACCACCGGGCAGCTCTGGGTGAACGACGTCGAGTACATGCTGGCGACGAGCTTCGTCAAGGGCGCCGCGCTCAACTACTCGAACTACACCAACCCCGAGATCGAGGACATCTACACCAAGTCGCACACCACCGTGGACGACGCCGCCCGCAAGCAGCTCTGGGCGCGGGTGCAGGAGATCCTCGCCGCCGACGTGCCGTGGGCGATCATCTGCCAGCCGAACTTCAACCTGCCGGTCCGCGAGAACGTCTCGGGCTGGGTGCAGCCGATGGACGGCCTGGCCCGTCTGCGCTACCTGAGCGCGACGGCCTGAGAGGTTCGATTCCGTGCGTGTCCTCCGCTTCGTCGGTCGCCGGCTGCTCCAGCTGGTCCCGGTCCTGCTCGGCGTGGTCGTGCTGACCTTCCTGCTGGTGCGGGTGCTGCCGGGCGACCCGATCCGCAGCATCCTCGGGCCCAACGCCACCGAGGCGGACGCGCAGGCGGCGCGCGAGCGGTTCGGCCTGGACCAGTCGCTGGGCAAGCAGTTCCTCGACTACCTGCGCGGGCTGGTCACCGGCGACTTCGGCACGTCGATCCAGAGCGGCGCCCCGGTGCGCGACGAGATGGCGCTGCGCATCGGGCCCACCTTCGAGCTGGTGGTCATCGCGGTGACGATCGCCGTGCTTTTGGCGATTTGGCTGGGCCTCTGGTCGGCGCGCCGGGCCGACCGGGCCGGTGACCACACGGTGCGGGTGTTCGCGCTGGTCGGCAACTCGATCCCGGAGTTCTGGCTGGGCCTGGTGCTGATCCTGGTCGGCTACGCGGTGCTGGGCTGGTTCCCGGCGCCGAGCGGCCGGGTCGACCCGGACACCGATCTCACGCCGATCACCGGCGCCGACCTGGTCGACGCGATCCTCACGGCCAACGGCCCGGCTTTTGCGTCGGCGGCCGCCCATCTCGTATTGCCGGTACTCACGCTGGTCATCGGGGTACTGGCGCCGCTGCTGCGCAGCGTCCGGGCGTCGGCCCTGGAGGTGCTCCGATCCGAGGCGTACGCGGCGGCGTCCGCGCACGGCCTCCCGGAGCGCACCCTGCTGCGCGGCTACCTGCGCCGGGCCGCCCTGGTCCGGCTGCCGTCGCTGGCCGCGCTGGTCTTCGGCACGGCGATCGGCTCGACCGTCCTGGTCGAGTACGTCTTCTCCTGGCAGGGCTTCGGCCAGTGGGCGCTGCGCGGGCTGCTCTACCGCGACTACCCGGTCGTGCAGGCGTCGGTGCTGGTCTTCGCGCTCTGCTACGTGCTCGTCTTCCTGGTCGCCGACGTGGTGCACGCGATGCTCGACCCGAGAGTGAGGATCTGATGGCCGAGGTCCAGCTCGCCCCCATCACCGTCGGCGGCCGGGACGGCCGGTTCGCGCGGGCGCTGATCGTCGTCGGCACGACGATCCTCGTGGTCGCCGCGCTCGCCGCCGTCTTCGCCCCGCTGCTGTCGACGTGGGGGCCGACCGAGATCGACCCGTCCGGCACGCTGGCCCGACCCGGCGGCGAGCACCTGCTCGGCACCGACGCCAACGGCATGGACGTGTGGAGCCGGGTGCTGCACGCGGGCCGGATCGACCTGGGCATCGCGGTCTGCGCGGTCGCCCTGGCCGTCGTGGCCGGCACGATCCTCGGCCTGCTCGCCGGCTACCTGGGCGGCTGGATCGACGACGTGCTGATGCGAATCGTCGACATCTTCCAGGCGTTCCCCACGTTCATCCTGGCGCTCGCGGTGGCGGCGCTGCTGGGCGACGGGTTCGGCAATCTCGTCATCACGATCGCGCTGGTCAACGCGCCGGCGTACGCGAGATTGGTGCGCGCCGAGGTGCGCACGCTGCGCGAGATGCCCTACATCGACGCGGCCAAGACCTCGGGCGCCTCCACCGTCGGCATCCTCTGGCGGCACCTGCTGCCCAACAGCCTCACCCCGGTCCGGGTGATCGCCCCGCTGAACTGCGGCTGGGCCATGCTCACCCTGGCCGGCCTGTCCTTCCTCGGCCTGGGCATCACGGTGCCGACCGCCGAGTGGGGCTCGATGATCAGCCTCGGCACGTCGGACGTCGTCGCCGGCCGCTGGTGGACCTCGGTGCCACCCGGCCTGGCCCTGCTCGTCTGCGTCCTCGGCTTCAGCCTGCTCGGCGAGGGCCTGCAGGAACGCGCGGACGCGAGGAGGCGGTGACCATGCTCGACATCTCGGACCTCTCGGTGGTGATCCGCCGGCCCGGCCGGCAGGTCGCGGCGCTCAGCAACGTCAGCTTCGCGGTCGCCCCGGGCGAGGTGGTCGGCCTGGTCGGCGAGAGCGGCGGCGGCAAGAGCATGGTGGCTCGCGCCATCGTCGGCATGCTGCCGCCGGGTTCGCGGGCGAGCGGCCGGGTCGGCTTCGACGGCGCCGACGTGCTGCGGATGGACGACGCCGCGCTCGCTGCGCATCGCGGGCGCGGGGCGGCGATCTGCTTCCAGAACCCGCGCGGTGCGCTCAGCCCGACGCGTACGGCCGGCCGGCAGTTGATCGACCGGCTCGTGACGCACCAGCAGATGGGGGCCGAGCAGGCGGCCACCGCGGCGAAGGACCTCTTCGCCGCGGTGGGCATCCGCAACCCCGGGCAGCGGTTGCGGGCGTACCCGCACGAGCTGTCCGGCGGGATGGCCCAGCGGGTGATGATCTCGCTGGCCACCGGGTGCGCGCCCGGCCTGCTCATCGCGGACGAGCCGACCACCGGTCTGGACGTGACGCTGAGCCGCGAGATCCTGCGCCAGTTCCGGCACGCCGCCGACACCGACGGCCGCGGCGTCCTGCTGATCTCGCACGACCTCGCCTCGATCGCCGAGGTCTGCGATCGCGTGGTGGTGCTCTACGCCGGCACGGTCGTCGAGTCGGGCCCGGCCGCGAAGGTCCTGCGCGACCCGGCCCACCCCTACACCCGGGCGCTGCTGCGGTCGGTCCCGGACGTCGGCGGCGGCAAGGTGACGGCGACCGCCGGTGGCATGCCGCTGCTGACGGACCCCCCGCACGATTGCCCGTTCGCCCCGCGCTGCGCCCACGCCACCGGCGAGTGCCGCACCACCCGCCCGCCGGTGAAGGCGATGGCCGACGGCTGGTCGCTCGCCTGCTACCACCCGCAGCACGACCCTTTGCTCTGCTTACCCGCGGGCGCCGGGGAAGGCGGTTTCCCCGCGGGAGCGCCGGAAAGCGCCTCCCCAGTAGGCAGAGCAAAGCGTGCGGACGAGGTGGTCCTGCGGGCGGACGAAAGCGCCTCCCCAGTAAGCAGAGCAAAGCGTGCGGACGAAGTGGTCCTGCGGGTCGAGGATGCGCACGTCGTCTACCGCAGCCGGTTCGGGTCGGGTGGGCATCACGCGCTGCGCGGGGTCAGCCTCGAGCTGAGCAAAGGCGAGACGCTCGGCGTGGTGGGCGAGAGCGGATGCGGCAAGAGCACCCTCGCGAAGCTCATCATGGGCCTCGTCGAGCCGACGCAGGGGACGGTGGCGGTCGGCGGCAAGGACGTGCGGAGGCTCAGCCGGGCCGAACGGACCCGGGCGCAGATGGTGTTCCAGGATCCGATCGGGTCGCTCAGCCCCCGCCGTACGATCAAGGACTCGATCGCGGAGCCGTTGCGCGCCGCCAAGGTCTCCACGACGCAGCGCGCGCAGCGGGTGGAACGGGCGCTCGACCGGATGGAGCTCGACCGCTCGATCCTCGACCGGCTGCCGCACGAGCTGTCCGGCGGGCAGGCGCAGCGGATCGGCATCGCCCGGGCGCTGGTCGGCGAGCCCGACCTGATCGTCTTCGACGAGCCCACCAGCGCGCTCGACGTCACCGTGCAGGCGCAGATCCTCGACGTCATCGCCGATGTCGCCAACGATGCCGGGCACGGCTCGGTCTTCATCTCGCACGACCTCGCGACCGTGCGCGGCTTCGCCGACCGGGTGGTCGTGCTCTACCTCGGCCGGGTGGTCGAGGAGGGGCCGGTCGGCGAGGTCTTCGACCACCCGAGGCATCCCTACACGCGGGCGCTGCTGGGCAGCGCGCCCCGGCTCGGCGGGGCCCGGACCGCGGACGTCACGCTGGTCAAGGATCTCGACGAGGCGGACGCGGCCGCCGGTTGCGCGCTGGCCGCCCGCTGCCCGTTCGTCACCGATGCCTGCCGCTCTCAGGAGCAGACCCTTCAGCCGTACGGCGAGAGCCGGGCCGCCTGCTGGCGCGTCCCGGAGATTCCCGCCCTGATCGGAAAGAGCGCCACCCATGACTGACCGTCCCGTGCGGCTGGCCGTCGACATCGGCGGCACCTTCGTCGACGCCATGGAACTCGACACCCGGACCGGCGAGGTGCGCTTCCGCAAGGCCTCCACCACGCCGGCCCACCCGGCCGAGGGCGTGCTCAACGCGATCGCCGCGCTCGGCACCGACCTGTCCGAAGTGGAGCTGTTCATCCACGGCACCACGCTCGGCCTGAACGCGGTGCTGGAACGGCGGGGCGGCAACACCGGCATCATCACCAACGAGGGCTTCCGCGACATCTTCCTGATCGGCCGGGGCAACGTGCCCGCCGACCACATGTACGACTTCCGCTACCAGCGCCCGGAAAGCCTGGTGCAGCGCCGGTTCACCGCCGGCGTCACCGGCCGGCTCGACTACAAGGGCAACGTCGTCGAGGAGCTCGACCCCGGTTCGGTCCGGGCGGCGGCGCGCGAACTCGTCGAGGTGCAGGGGGTCACCTCGATTGCGATCTGCTTCCTGCACTCGTTCCTCGACCCCACGCACGAGCGGGAGGCGGCCCGGATCATCCGGGCGGCGTACCCGGACGTGAGCCTGTCGCTCTCCACCGACATCGTGCGGGAATACCGGGAGTACGAGCGGACCAGCACCACCGTGCTGGAGGCGTACATCCGGCCGATCTTCGAGCGGTACGTGGACGAGCTGGAGGCCGGGCTGGCCGCGGGCGGCTTCGCCGGGCGGTTCCTGATCATGCGCTCGGGCGGCGGCTCGATGACCGGGGCGGTGGCGAAGACGTCGCCCACGCACACCGTGCTCTCCGGGCCGGCCGGCGGCATCGTCGGCGCCGCGTACCTGGCCGGGGAGCTGGGCCGGGACAACCTGCTGACGTTCGACATCGGCGGCACCTCGCTGGACGCCTGCGTCATCGAGAAGGGCAGCGCGGTCGCCGCGTACGAGGCCCAGCTCGAGCATTTCCCGCTGCTGATCCCGACGTACGACATCCGCACCATCGGCGCCGGCGGCGGTTCGATCGCCTGGCTGGACCGGGGGTTGCTGAAGGTGGGGCCGCAGAGCGCGGGCGCCGTGCCCGGCCCGGTCTGCTACGGCCGCGGCGGCACCCGGCCGACCGTGACCGACGCCGCGGTGGTGCTCGGCTTCGTCGACCCGCACCGGTTCCTGGGCGGCACGATGGGCCTGGCCGATGAGGCCGCCCGCGACGCCATCCGGGCCCAGCTGGCCGAACCGCTCGGGCTGAGCGTTCCCGAGGCCGCGGCCGGCATCTTCGACGTGCTGCTGGCCCGGACGGTCGGCGCGGTCCGGCAGATCACCGTCGAACGTGGACACGACCCGCGGGTCTTCTCGCTGCTGGCCTTCGGCGGGGCCGGCCCGCTGCTCGCGCCGCTGCTGGCCCGGGAGATGGGCATCGGCGAGGTGCTGGTGCCGTTCGCGCCGTCCGGCTTCTCGGCGTGGGGCATGCTCTCGGCCGACATCGTCAACGACTTCAGCCGGACGGTGATGACCACGCTCGACGACGCCGATCTGGCCGCCCTGGAGCCGCTGTTCAAGGAGACCGAGGCCGAGGCGGTCGCGTCACTGACGGCGCAGGGCGTGCCGGCCGGGGAAGGGGTGCTGGAGCGGCAGTTCGAGCTGCGCTACCTGGGACAGGAGCACAGCCTGATGGTGACCGTGGGGTCCACGCTGGACGCCGCGGTGGTGCGGCGGGCGTTCGACGAGCTGCATCATGCACGCTACGGCCACACGATGAAGAATCCGCTGCAGATCCTCAACCTGCGGGTGCGCGGCATCGGGCACACGTCGCGCCCCGCGCTCCCGGTGCTCCCGGCCGGCGAAAGTGCGGCGGAGCCGCGGGCCCACCGCGACGCGTACGACTTCGGCACGCGGGCCATCGTGCCGTTCGCGGTCTACGACCGGGACTCGCTGCGGGCCGGCGACGCCTTCGACGGGCCGGCGCTGGTGGACGAGGGCACGTCGACGACTGTCGTGCCGAGCGGCCAGCGGGTGACCGTCGACGCCCACGGCTACCTGCTCATCACCCTGGGGGTGCGGGCATGACCACATTGGACGGCGCCCGGGTGGAGGTGGTGCGCAGCTATCTGCTGTCGGCCGCCGAGGAGATGCGGGCCACGCTGATCCGTACGTCGTTCAACCCGGTCATCTACGAGGTGCACGACTTCGGCCTGTCGGTCTACGACGCGCACATGCGGCCGGTCGCCGAGGCCACCGGGCTCACCGTGTTCCTCGGCGCGAACGACTACTCGCTACGCAAGGGCGTCGAGTACGTGGGGGTGGAGAACCTGCACCCCGGGGACGTGGTGCTGCTCAACTACCCGTACTGGAACGCGGCCCACGCCTACGACGCGACCCTGTTCGCGCCGGTCTTCGACGGCGCCGACCTGATCGGGTTCCTCTGCATCCGGGCGCACTGGATGGACCTGGGCGCCAAGGATCCCGGCTACGTGCTCGACTCCACCGACGTGCACCAGGAGGGCCTGATCTTCCCGGGCACCAAAGTGGTGTCGCGCGGCGAGCCGGTGACGGACATCCACGAGCTCATCCGCTTCAACTCGCGGATGCCCGACGCGGTGCTCGGCGACCTGCACGCCCAGATCGCGGCGCTGCGGACGGGCGAGCGGCGGCTGCTCGAGATCTACGCGAAGTTCGGCCGGGAGACCGTGCTCGCCGCGATCGAGCACATCATCGCCGACGGGGAGGCCCGTACGCGTCAGGCTCTCGCCGCCCTGCCGCAGGGCACATGGAGCGCGGAGGACTACGTCGACGACGACGGCATCACCGACGAGCCGGTGCTCATGAAGGTCACCGTGACCGTCGCCGACGAGAAGTTCGTCGTCGACTTCGCCGGCTCGTCGCCGGCCACCCGCGGGCCGATCAACATGCCGTTCGGCGCCACCGAGGCGATCTGCAAGGTCATCCTCAAGTCGCTGACCTCGCCGGACGAGCCCTCCAACGCCGGCACCGTCGCGCCGCTCGAGGTGCGGGCCGAGCCGGGCACGCTGTTCCACGCGGTCTATCCGCAGCCGACGTTCACGCTGTGGACCGGGATCGTGGCGTTCGAGCTGATCCTCAAGGCGCTCGCCCAGGGCATGCCCGACCGGCTGCCCGCCTCCAGCGGCGGCGACGTGCCCGGCTTCATGATGGTCGGCATCCACCCGGACACCGGCCAGATGTTCGCGGTCAGCAACAACGACCTGGTCGGCTGGGGCGGCACCGCCGAGCACGACGGGATGGACGCGGCCACCCACGTCTCCGGCGCGACCGGGCGGGGCACGCCGATCGAGGTGATGGAGGCCCGCACCGGGATGTTCATGGAGCGGGTGGAGATCCGCACCGACTCCGGCGGGGCCGGCGCCCGCCGTGGCGGCTGCGGCCTGCGGCGGGACATCAAGTTCGTGACGCCGGGCGAGTTCCTCACCGTCATCAAGAAGACCAAGACCCGCCCGTGGGCGCTCGACGGCGGCCGGCGCCCCGAGCCGAACCAGATCGTCGTCTTCCCCGGCACCGACCGCGAGCACCGGGTCAGCACCAAGCGCACGGACGTCGTCCCCGGCGACCGGATCACCATCCGCACCGCCGGCGGTGGCGGCCACGGTTCGCCGGCCGACCGCGATCCCGCCGCCGTCCGGCGCGACGTGGCCGAGGGATACGTGTCCCCCGCGGCCGCCCGCGACATCTACGGGGTAGACATCGATGGCTGACGGTGCTGTGGTGGAGGTCATCCGGTGTCACCTGGCGTCGGCGGCCGAGGAGATGCGGGCCGCGCTGGTGCGCACCGCGTTCAACCCGGTCATCTACGAGGTGCACGACTTCGGCATCTCCATCTACGACCGGTCGCTGCGGCTGGTCGCCGAGTCGACCGGGCTCTCCCGGTTCCTCGGGGCCAACGACTACTCGATCCGGCGCGGGGTCGAATACGTGGGCGAGCTTTCGCCGGGTGACGTGGTGCTGCTCAACTACCCCTACTGGAATGCGGCGCACTCCTATGACGCGACGATGTTCGCCCCGGTGTACGTCGCCGAGGAGCTGGTGGCCTACCTCTGCATCCGGGCCCACTGGATGGATCTCGGGGCCAAGGATCCGGGCTACGTCCTCGACTCGACCGACATGCACCAGGAGGGCCTGATCTTCCCGGGCACTCGCATTTACGCCGGCGGCGAGCCGGTCCACGACGTGCACGAGCTGATCCGCTTCAACTCGCGGATGCCCGACCTGGTGCTCGGCGACCTGCACGCCCAGATCGCCGCCCTGCGCACCGGCGAGCGGCGAGTCGCTGAGCTCTTCGCGGTGTATTCGCCATCGGTGGTGGACGTCGCCGTCGACCGCTTTGTCGCGGCGGCCGAGGCCTCGGCGGCCGAGGCGGTGGCGGGACTGCCGCAGGGCTCCTGGACCGCCGAGGACTGGCTCGACGACGACGGGGTCAGCGCGGAGCCGATCCGGATGCGGGCCACGGTGACCATCGCCGACGGCACGTTCACCGTCGACTTCGCCGGCTCGTCGGACGCCGTACCCGGGCCGGTGAATCTGCCGTTGGGCGCGACCATCGCGACCTGCCGGGTGGCTTTCAAGGCGATAACCACACCGGACGAGCAGACCAACGCCGGCCATTTCGCGCCGCTGCGGGTGCTCGCCGAGCCGGGCACGCTGTTCCACGCCGTCTACCCGGCCGCGACCTTCACCCAGTGGACCGGCACCGTCGCGCTGGAGCTGATCTACAAAGCGCTCGCGCAGGGCATGCCTTCGCTTCTGCCGGCCAGCAGCGGCGGGGACGTGCCCGGCTTCATGATGGTCGGCGTCCACCCGGACACCGGCCGGATGTTCGCGGTCAGCAACAACGACCCGGTGGGCTGGGGCGGCACGCCCGACCACGACGGCATCGGCCCGGCCAATCACTTGTGCCAGACCCAGGCCCGCAACACCCCGGTCGAGGTGCTCGAGGCCCGGACCGGCATGTTCTTCGAGCGGGTGGAGATCCGCACCGACTCCGGCGGCGCCGGCCGCCATCGCGGCGGGTGCGGGCTGCGCCGGGACATCCGGTTCGTGACCGACGGCGAATTCCTGTCAGTCATCAAGAAGACCAGAAGCGCGCCGTGGGCGCTGGACGGCGGCCACCGGCCCGAGCCCAACCGGGTCGTCGTCTTCCCCGGCACCGACCGCGAGCGGCGGGTCAGCACGAAGCGCACGCCGGTCCGGGCCGGCGACCGGGTGACGCTGCTGACCGCCGGCGGCGGCGGGCACGGCGACCCGGCCGGCCGCGATCCGGCCGCGGTCCGCCACGACGTCGAGGAGGGGTACGTCTCCGCGGAGGCGGCCCGGGAAGCGTACGGAGTGATCGTATGAGCCAGCTGCTCGCCAACTGCACCGTGCTGGACGCGCGGGTGCTCGACGGAATGCCGCCGCAGAAGGACGCCGGGGTCTGGGTCACCGGCGACCGGATCGCGGCCGTCGGACCGTACGCATCGGTGGCCGCCGCGGCGCGCAAGGCCGGACCGGTCGTCGAGCGCGACCTCGACGGCGCGTTCGTGACCCCCGGCCTGGCCAACATGCACACCCACTTCTCGCTGTCGCTGCCCGGCAAGGGCGGCGACCGGGTCAAGGAGCTCGGCCCGCACGACCTGGCGCTCTACATGGCCGACGGCGCCCGCCGCACGCTCGACTGCGGCGTCACCACGGTCCGCAACGTCGCCGAGAAGGATCACGCCGACTTCGCGCTGCGCCGGGCGATCGAGGCCGGCCGGGTGCCCGGGCCGCGCATGTTCACCGCCGGGCGGGCGCTGGTCTGCACCGGCGGGCACGGCCACGAGAGCGGCGACACCCTCGAATGCGACGGCCCGGTCGGGTTCCGGCACGGCGTGCGCAGCCAGATCAAGGCCGGCGCCGACCTGATCAAGGTGATGATCTCGGGTGGGATCGCCGGTGAGCACGAGGGCATCGCGACCCCGCAGCTGTTCGCCGACGAGATGGCCGCGGTGATCGAGACCGCGCACGCGTGGGGCCGCAAGGTCACCGCGCACGCCGGCCCGGCCGAGGTGATCGGGGCGGCGGTGGCGCTCGGCCTGGACTGCGTCGAGCACGGCTACCTGCTGACGCCCGAGGTCGCGCGGGCCATGGCGGCGCGCGGCGCCGCGCTGGTGCCGACCCTGCTGGTCACCCGGTGCAAGGAGTTCTTCGACGAGCTCGGGGTGCCGGAGTGGATGCAGTGCCGCTCGCTCGGCGCGGGCCCGCGGCACCTGGAGAGCTTCGCGATGGCGGTCGAGGCCGGGGTGGAGATCCTGCTCGGCAGCGACATGCCGCCGTTCTGGTCGTTCGAGGGGACCAACGCGACCGTACGGGAGCTGGAGAATCTCGCCTCCGCGCTGGGTCCGGCCCGGGCGCTGCACGCGGCCACCCGCGGGCCGATCGACTGGCTCGGCGCCTCGGCCGACCTGGGCACGGTCGAGGAGGGCAAGTACGCGGACCTGATCGCGATGGACGGCGACCCGCTGGACGACGCGTCGGCGTTCCGGGACGTGCGGTTCGTGATGAAGGGCGGTTCGGTCGTGCGGGGGTCGGAGTGAGCTTCGCCGAGGCGGGAGCGGCCGCCATCGCCGCCGGCATCGACGACATGTACCAGGCGTTCCTGGCCGGCGACACGGACCGGTTCGACGAGCACCTGCACGAGGACGTCACCACCTGGGAGACCCACCTGCCCGGGCCGCTGCGCACCCGGCGCGAGCTCGACGAGTACCGCACGACCCGGGACTCGGCCGGGCAGCGGCCGAGACTGGTGGTACTGGCGGCGACCGAGAAGCGGATCGACGTGTGGGGCGAGTTCGGGGTGGCCCGCTACCTGCTGGTCGCCCGGGAGGACGACGCCGGGCCCGAGCAGCACAGCCGGGTGACCGACGTGCTGCGCCGCGTCGACGGGCGCTGGCGCATCGTGCACCACCACTCGGAACTGGTGCGGCGATGACCCGCCGGCTGGTCGCGACGTCGTTCGGCGAGCCGACCGACGTGCTCAGCGTCGCCCACCGATCGGACTCTTCCGAAGTGTCGCCCGGCAGCGTCCGGATCGCCGTGCGCGCCACCGGGCTCAACTTCCTCGACGTGATGCTGTGCCGTGGGGAGTATCCGGTCCGGCCGGACTTCCCGATGACGCCGGGCGTGGAGACGGCCGGGCGGGTGGTGGCGGCCGGACCGGGCGCCGAGCAGCAGATCGGCCAGGAGGTGGTGGCCTGCCCGGCGCTGCCGCACGGCGCGCTCGGCGAGACCGTCGACATCGCCGCCGGCCTGGTCGTGCCGCGACCGCCGGACGTGGACCCGGTGACCGCGGCGGCGCTGCCGGTCACCTATCAGACGGCGTGGTTCGCGCTGGAGCGGGCCCGGCTCTCGGCGGGCGAGACGGTGCTCGTGCACGCTGGGGCCGGCGGGGTCGGGATCGCGGTCATCCAGCTCGCGGTCGCCCGCGGCGCCCGGGTGATCGCCACCGCCGGCGGCCCGGCGAAGCTCGACGTCTGCCGGGCGCACGGCGCCGCCGTCGCGGCCGGCTACGACGAGTTCGAGAAGGCCGCGACCGAGGTCGACGTGGTGATCGACCCGGTCGGCGGGGACCTGCTCGGCCGTTCGCTGGACTGCCTGGCCTTCGAGGGGCGGCTGGTCAGCGTGGGCATGGCCGCCGGGCCGCCGCCCCCGGTCGACCCGGCCCGGCTGATCGCCCGCAACGCCGACCTGATCGGCGTCTCCTGGGGGTCGCGCTACCCGTGGGCGCGGCCGGACGCGGTGCGCGAGGCGTACCACGAGCTGTTCCGCTTGTGCGCCACCGGCGCGGTGCGGCCACCGGTCACCCGCGTCGTCCCGCTGGAAGAAGCACCCGCCGCGCTGGCCGACCTGGCCGCCCGGCGCACCACCGGCAAGGTCATCGTGCGGCTCGACGAGGAGGCATCATGAGCGATCAGGACGGCGACATGGAGATCTACGACCTGCGGGTCTGCGTCGACCGGATCGAGGGACGATCGGTCTGCGGCATGGCGGTCGGCGACTACTTCGACCTGACCGAGAGCGCGCACCTGACCATTCCCGAGGGGAAGCATTTCTGCGTGTACGCGCTCGCCTCGGTGCTGCCGTTCCTGGCGGCCAAGCAGCGCGAGCTCGCCTCCGGGGACTGGCTCGCCCAGGACTCCGACTTCATCTGCCCCGACCCGGGCGAGCGCCTGGTCATGCGGGTCACCCGCACCGGCAAGCGGCGGATGAACTCGGCGGACCTGACCTGATGCGTACGGAGATCGGGCTGGGTCTGCAGAGCGACAAGCCGGCCGGCACCTACGCCCGGCTGGCCCGCGCGGCCGAGGACGCGGGTTTCGACGTGCTGTCGGTGTTCGGCGACCTGATGTACCAGCCGCCGATCTTCCCGCTGCTGGAGATGGCGGCGGCGACCGGCCGCGTGCGGCTCGGACCGGCCTGCCTCAACCCGTACTCGATGGCTCCCTATGAGATCGCCGGCCAGGTCGCCGCACTTGATCTCGCCTCGCGCGGCCGCGCCTATCTCGGCCTGGCCCGGGGCACCTGGCTCGGCGCGGTCGGCCTGCCGCAGCCGCGGCCGCTGGTCGCGCTGACCGAGGCGGTCGAGGTGGTCCGGCGCCTGCTGCGCGGCGATTCCGACGGGTACGCGGGACGCATGTTCGCCCTCGCGCCGGGCACCACGCTGCGCTACGACCGGTACCGGCCGGACCCGCCGCTGCTGATCGGCGCCTGGGGGCCGCGGGGCGCCGCCCTGGCCGGCCGGGTCGCCGACGAGATCAAGGTCGGCGGCAGCGCGAACCCCGACATGGTCCCGGTGATCCGCTCGCGGGTCGGCAACGACGACGTCGGGATCGTGCTCGGTGCGGTGACCGTCGTCGACACCGACGGCGAGGCCGCCCGGGCGAAGGCGCGCACCGAGGTCGTCATGTACCTGGCCGTGGTCGCCGGCCTGGACCCGACGGTGACGCTGCCGGACGGGCTGGTCGCGGCGGTGACCCGGCTGGTCGGCCGCGGCGCGCACGAGGCGGCCGGCCGGCTCATCCCCGACGAGGTGCTCGACCGGTTCGCCTTCTCCGGCACCCCCGCGCAGGTGGCCGCGCAGGCCCAGGCGCTGATCGACGCCGGCGTCCGGCGGGTCGAGTTCGGCACACCCCACGGGCTGACCGATGATCGCGGGGTCGAGTTGCTCGGCTCGGCCGTCCTGCCCCTGCTTTCCCGATAGGAGCTTCGCCGTGGACGTTCTGCTGGTGCTCGGACCCGATCTGGTCGCCGACCGGGACCTGCTCGTGTCGCTCGCCGAGACCACCGCGGCCGAGCTCGGCGTGGGCCTGCGGGTCGGCGCGGAGGTCGCCGGGCACGACGGGCCGGCCGTGGTGGTGCCGGCGGATCCGGCGCCGATGGCGTTCGACAACGTGATCGGCTACGACCTGACCGTGGCCGCCTCGGTGCACGGGCCGCGGCACCTGCACGGGCGCGGGGTGTGGGGGCTGGCCTGGGCCATCCGGCACGCGGTGCACCGGCTGCGGCACCCGGCCGCGCGCATCGCTTACGGCGATCATCCCGAGCAGTGGGCCGACGAGCGGGTCGCCGGCTCGGCCCCGCCCCGGCACTGGGTGGGGGCAAGTGAAGCAGCCGGGACCGACAATTTCGCGGCGCCATCCACAGTCGGGGTGCTGATCCACGGCGGGTTCTGGCGGTCGATCTGGGCGGCCGACCTGATGGACGCCCTGGCCATCGACCTGGCCGGCCGGGGCTGGGTGGGCTGGAACCTCGAGTACCGCCGGCCCGACCGGCACGGCTGGGCGGCCACCACCGCCGACGTGGCGGCCGGGGTCGCGGCGGCCCGGGAGCGGCATCCGGGCGCGCGGATCGTGCTGTTCGGCCACTCGGCGGGCGGGCAGCTCGCGCTGCGCCTGGCCGCCGACGACCCGGACATCGCGCTGGCCGTCTCGCTGGCGGGGGTGCTCGACCTGACCGAGGGGCAGCGGCGCTTCCTGGGCGAGGGCGCGATCACCACCGCGCTCGGCGGGACGCCGGAAGACGTGCCCGAGCTCTACGCGGCGAGCGACCCGATGTGCCGGAAGCTGATCTCGCCGGCGCTGCTGGTGCAGGGCGGCGACGACGGTCTCGACCTGGTCGACATCAACCGGCGCTTCGCGGCGGCCGCCGGCGTGCCGCTGCTCGAGCGGCCGGGCGACCATTTCGACGTGATCACGCCCGGTTCGCCGATCTGGGCCGAGACCCTGGCCGAGGTGGACCGGCAGATTTCACGCTCGTGAACAAGCGGCATCGGCCCGGACAAGCGGACCGATCCGGACGAGCCGGGCAGCCGGGACGACCGGGCAGCCGGGCCAACCGGGCGGTCAGAACAGGCGCGGGGTGACCACCGAGACCACCGTGGTCACCGCGTCGGTGTCGTTGTACATGCTGTGCGGCACCGACGAGCGCAGGTGCACGCTGTCGCCCGGCCGCAGCCGGTGCTCCACCCCGTCGACCTCGTAGAGCAGCTCGCCGGTGATCACGTACGCGAACTCCTCGCCGGCGTGGCCGTACGCGGCCTCGCGCTGCCCGCCCGGCGCGATGTGCACCAGCATCGGCTCGAGCACCAGGCCCGCGCCCCGCTCCGAGAGCATGCGGTAAGTCTGCTGGCCGGAGACGTACTGGGTGGCCGCGTTCTCGGCCCGGGTCAGCGTGAAATGGCCGGGCAGCGGCGGGACGACCGGCACGTACGGCGGGGCCGGTTTCGCGTCGAAGAAGTCGGACACCGACCGGCCCAGCGCGCTCGCCACGCTGCCCAGCGCGGTCAGCCCGATCGACGAGATGCCCCGCTCGACCTGGGACAGGAAGCCGATCGACAGGCCCGAGCGGGATGCCAGGCTGCGCAAGGTCAGGCCGCGCTGCTTGCGGAACTCGCGGATGCGCGGCCCGACCTGCGCCGAAGGGGTGTCCTCGAGCTGCTCCGTGGCTGGCACGCCGACCTCCCGGGGGGAAATGAGCTGTGGTGTTTGATCGTACCTAACTTTCACCACCCCGGTCATGAACCGATCGGCGTGATCGGCTGCCAGGTCAGCGGCGTCGACAGGACCATCGTGCTGGACGGGGTGCCGTGCGCGCCGAGCCGGTCGATCACCTCCTCGAACGCGTCGATCGAGGGCGCCGCGACCTTGAGCACGCAGCAGGTGTCGCCGGTGACCCGGCTGATCTCCAGCACCTCGGGCCAGGTCGGCACCTTGTCGTCGCGCAGCACGCAGGTCGGCCCGTAACAGGACATCCGGATGATCGCGACCACCGCGCGCCCGGTCTTGGCCAGGTCGACGTGGGCGTGGTAGCCGGTGATCACGCCGGTCTCCTCGAGCCGGCGTACCCGCTCGGCGACGGCGGGCGGCGAGAGGTGCACCCGGCGGGACAGCTCGCTGTACGACAGCCGCGCGTCGTCCTGCAGTTCGCGCAGCAGGGCCCAGTCCATCGCGTCCATCCGCGGCCACCTTCCGAACGAAATCCGATCTCGCGAATCTAGCCCGAAGTCGCGGGTAATCAGTGGTCATGACCGTTGAATCGGCATTCCGCGGGAGGCGTCCGCGGCGAATTATGGTGCGGTGGAAACGACGACCGCGGCGCAGCGGGACGAGCGGGCGGCTCGCAACGGCGGGCAGCCGACCCTGGAGTTCGGGCAGCGCGTGCCCTACGACTCCTACGTCCACGCCAGCACGCTGCACACGCTTCAGCGCACGATCAGCGGCGACCCGGGCGAGATGTCGTTCCTGGTGGTCAGCCAGATCATGGAGCTGTACTTCAAGCTCATCCGGCACGAGCTGGCCCAGGCGCGCGATCACGTGCGCGCCGATCGGCCGTGGCCCGCGCTGGCGCCGCTCCGGCGCGCCGCGCTGCACCTGGAGGGGCTCAACGCGGCGTGGCAGACGCTGCGCTGGATGACCCCGGGTGACTTCAACCGCTTCCGGGATCTGCTCGGCGAGGGCTCGGGCTTCCAGTCGGCGATGTACCGGCAGGTCGAGTTCGCGCTCGGGCTGCGCAACCGGGCCCTGATCCGGCCGTTCCGCGGGTCGCCGGCGTTCGACGAGCTCACCGCCGCGATCCAGGAGCCGAGCCTGTGGGACGAGGTGATCCGTCTGCTGGCGCGCGCCGGCCACGACATCGACGCCAAGTCGATCGACCGCGACTTCCAGGAAGAGCACGAGCCGGATCCGACCGTGGCCGAGGCGTGGGTGCACATCTACCGCACCGACGGGCCCGACAACCACCTGCGCATGCTCGGCGAGGCGCTGACCGAGGTGGCCGACCGCTTCGGCGACTGGCGGTACCTTCACCTCAAGGCGGTCCAGCGGACCATGGGCGCCAAGACCGGCACCGGCGGATCGAACGGGCTGGCCTGGTTGCAGCGCAGCATGAACCGCACCGTCTTCCCGGAGCTGTGGATCGCACGGACGGACATGTAATGGATCTTGACATCGACGACCCCGGTCACCGCCACCTCTTTCACATCCCCCCGGCGGAGGGCGGCGACCATCCCGAGGTGGCCTACTTCGCCGGCAACTCGCTCGGCCTGCAGCCCAAGGCCACCCGGGTCGAGCTGATGGAGGACCTGGCCGAGTGGGCCCGGCTCGGCGTCGAGGGCCACCTCGACGCGGCGCGGCCGTGGCTGCCGTACCACGAGCTGCTGACCGCCCCGGCGGCCCGGCTGGTCGGCGCGCTGCCGTCCGAGGTCGTGGTGATGAACTCGCTCACCGTCAACCTGCACCTGCTGATGGTGTCGTTCTACCGCCCGGCCGGCCGCCGCACGAGGATCGTCATCGAGGACGCGGCCTTCCCGTCCGACAGCTACGCGGTACGCAGCCAGGCCCGGTTCCACGGCCTCGACCCCGACGAGACGGTCGTCCGCCTGAAGCCCCGCGACGGCGAGGACACCCTCCGCACCGAAGACGTGCTCGACGCGGTGACCGACGAGGTGGCCCTCGTGATGCTGGGCGGCGTCAACTACCTGACCGGCGAGCTGATGGACATCGCCGCGATCACCGCGGAAGCGCGGAAGAGAGGCGCGGTGGTCGGCTGGGACCTCGCCCATGCCGCCGGAAATGTCCCGTTGAACCTGCACGAGGCCGGCGCCGACTTCGCGGCCTGGTGCTCGTACAAGTACCTGAACTCGGGGCCGGGCGCGCTGGCCGGCGTCTTCGTGCACGAGCGCCACCACGGCGATGACGGCCTCAACCGGTTCGAGGGCTGGTGGAGCACCGAGCCGGCCACCCGGTTCGAGATGACCCCCACCTCGCGCCCGCCGCGCAGCGCCGACGCCTGGCAGGTGTCGAACCCGCCGATCTTCGCGATGGGCCCGGTGCGCACGTCGCTGCGGATCTTCGACGAGGTCGGCATGCCCGCCCTGCGGGAGCGCAGCCTGCGGCTCACCGGCTACCTGCGCGGCCTGTTCGACGAGGTGGTCGCGACGCGCCCGCTGAGCGTGCTCACGCCGCGCGAGCCGGAGCGGCACGGCTGCCAGCTTTCGGTACGCCTGCACGAGGGCAACGCCGGCGCGCTCACCAAGCGGCTGCGCTTCGAGCACGGCGTGATCGCCGACGCCCGCCAGCCGGACGTGATCCGGTTCGCGCCGGTGCCGCTCTATTCCACCTACGAGGACTGCCGCCGGGCAGCCGATGCCCTGGCAGCCTGCGTGGAGGAGATCCGATGAGCCCGCAAAAGGAGAAGGCACACGTCGCCGTGGTCGGCGCCGGGCTGACCGGCGGCCTGCTCGCCTGCTACCTGGGCCGCCGCGGCTACCGGGTGGACGTCTACGAGCGCCGCCCCGACCCCCGGGTCACCGGCGCCGAGCGCGGGCGCTCGATCAACCTGGCCCTCTCCGAGCGGGGCATCGACGCCCTGCGCCGGATCGGGCTGGCCGACGAGGTGCTCGCCGACGCGCTGCCGATGCGCGGCCGGATGGTGCATCCGCTCGGCGGGGCGCCGAACTTCCAGCCGTACAGCATCTCCGGGGACCGGGCGATCAACTCGATCGGCCGGGGCGCGCTCAACAACGCGCTCCTCGACGCGGCGGCGGCGACGCCGGGCGTGACCATCCATTTCGACCATCCGCTCACCGAGCTCGACCCGGAGGCGGGGACGCTCGGCTTCGCCGACGGCAGTCAGGCCAAGGCGGACATCATTCTGGGTGCCGACGGCGCCGGCTCCGCGACGCGCGGGCTGCTTCTGGCGTACGCCGGGGACGCGTTCGACGAGGAGGTCAGCTTCCTCGACTACGGCTACAAGGAGCTGACCATCCCGGCCCGGGACGGCGGCTTCGCGCTGGACCCGGGCGCGCTGCACATCTGGCCGCGCGGCACCTCGATGATGATCGCGTTGCCGAACCCGGACGGCTCGTTCACCGGCACCCTGTTCTGGCCGAACGGCGGCACCGGCAGCTTCGCCTCGCTGGGCAGCCCGGCCGCGGTCGAGCGGCACTTCCGCAAGAACTACCCCGACCTGCTGGAGCTGATCCCCGACCTGCCCGGCGACTTCCGGCACAACCCGGTCGGGCTGCTCGGCACGGTCCGGTGCGGGCCGTGGCAGATGCTCGGCAAGGTGGCGCTGATCGGCGACGCCGCGCACGCCATCGTCCCGTTCTACGGTCAGGGCGCCAACGCCGCGTTCGAGGACGTGGTCGAGCTCGACCGCTGCCTCGAGGCCACCGGCGACGACTGGCCGGCCGCGCTGCCGCTTTACGAGCAGAACCGCCGGGAGAACAGCGAGGCGATCGCCGAGATGGCCCTGGCGAACTTCGTCGAGATGCGCGACAAGGTGGCCGACCCGCTGTTCAAGCTGGGCAAGCGCGTCGAGCACACCCTCGAGCGCCTGCTGCCCGGCGTCTACGTCTCCCGATACGAGCTGGTCTCGTTCTCCACCACGCCGTACGCGACGGTCCGCCGCCGGGTCCGCCGCCAGCACCAGGCCCTGGCCGCGGTGGCGGCGGCGGCCGGCGTGGCCGCGGCGGCCCTGATCGCCAAGGCGGTGCGCCGATGAAGGTCCTGCGCAACTTCGTGGCCGGCGAGTTCCGCGAGCCGGCCGGCACCTTCGCCAAGTTCTCCCCGGTCACCGGCGAGCAGGTGTGCACGGTCACCGAGTCGGACCGCGGCGTCGTCGACGACGCGGTGGCGGCGGCCAAGCGGGCCGTGCGCGGGCCGTGGGGCCGCACGACCGAGCAGGAGCGCGCCGCGATGCTGCGCCGGATCGCCGACGAGCTCGACAAGCGGTTCGACGACCTGGTCGAGGCCGAGGTGGCCGACACCGGCAAGACCATCGCCCAGGCCCGCACCCTGGACATCCCGCGCGGCGCCGCGAACTTCCGGGCCTTCGCCGACATCGTGGCCGCCACCGGCACCGAGTCGTTCACCACCGCCACCGCGGGCGGCGGCCGGGCGCTGAACTACGCGATCCGCAAGCCGATGGGCGTCGTCGCGATCATCGTGCCGTGGAACCTGCCGCTGCTGCTGCTCACCTGGAAGGTCGCGCCCGCCCTGGCCTGCGGCAACGCCGTCGTGGTCAAGCCGAGCGAGGAGACGCCGGCCTCGGCGACCGTGCTGGCCGAGGCGATGGCCGCCGCGGGCGTGCCCGAGGGGGTTTTCAACCTCGTGCACGGCCACGGCCCGGACGCCGCCGGCGAGTGGCTGACCACCCACCCGGACGTGGACGCGATCACCTTCACCGGCGAGTCGGCCACCGGCTCGGCGATCATGCGCAACGCCGCGGCCGGGGTGAAGGCGGTGTCGTTCGAGCTCGGCGGCAAGAACGCCGGGCTGATCTTCGCCGACAGCGACCTGGACGCCGCCGTGGCCGGCAGCGTCCGGTCCAGCTTCACCAACGGCGGGCAGGTCTGCCTCTGCACCGAGCGGCTGTACGTGCAGCGGCCGGTCTTCGACGAGTTCGTCGAGCGGCTCGCCCGGGCCGCGAAGGAACTGACCTACGGCTGGCCGACCGACGAGGGCACCGGCACCATGCCGCTGATCTCCAAGGCGCACCGCGACAAGGTGCTCGGCTACTACGACCTGGCCCGCCAGGAGGGCGCCACCGTGCTGGCCGGCGGCGGGGTGCCGGAGCTGGGCGACGCCCGCGACAACGGCTCCTACATCGAGCCCACCGTGATCACCGGCCTCGGCCAGGACGCCCGGACCGTCCGCGAGGAGATCTTCGGGCCGATCTGCCACGTCGCGCCGTTCGACCACGAGGAGGAGGCGTTCGCGCTGGCCAACGACAGCGCGTACGGCCTCGCCGGCACGGTGTGGACCCGCGATGTGGGCCGGGCCTTGCGGGCCGGTGCGCGGCTCGACGCCGGCCTGGTCTGGGTGAACACCTGGTTCCTGCGAGACCTGCGCACGCCGTTCGGCGGCATGCGAGCCTCGGGGGTGGGCCGCGAGGGCGGCCGCCATTCGCTCGACTTCTACTCGGAGTACACCAACGTGTGTGTAGACATGTCATGACCGTCGTCGAGGAGCTGCTCGACGCGTACGCGTCCCGGAAGCCGATCGCCCCGGTGCGCGAGCGATTCATCCCGCTCGGCGACATCGACGCCGCCTATGCGGCGCAACGGGCCCAGGTCGAGGCGTGGGAGAAGGCGGGACGCCGCCGGGTGGGCGCCAAGATCGGGCTGACCGCGCCCTCGGTGCAGCGGCAGCTCGGCGTCGGCCAGCCTGACTTCGGCGTGCTGCTGGCCGACATGGCGGTGCCGGACGGGGCCGAGATCGACCACGGCGCGCTGCTGCAGCCGCGGGTCGAGGCCGAGGTGGCGTTCGTGCTCGGCGCCGACCTGCTCGACGGCCGGGTGACCGTCGCCGACGTGGTGCGGGCGACCGACTTCCTGCTGCCGGCCATCGAGGTGGTCGACTCGCGGATCGCCGGCTGGGACATCACCATCGTGGACACGGTGGCCGACAACGCCTCCAGCGGGATGTACGTGCTCGGCACGACGCCGCGCCGGATCGCCGACGTGGACCTGCGGCTGTGCGGGGCGGTGCTGGAGCACGCGGGCGAGCCGGTCTCGGTCGGCGCGGGCGCGGCCTGCCTGGGCAACCCGCTGCACGCGGTGGCCTGGCTGGCCTCGACGATGGCCGCCGCCGGCAGCCCGCTGCGGGCCGGCGACGTCGTGCTCTCCGGCGCACTCGGGCCGATGGTGCCGGCGACGGCGGGCGCGTCCTACGAGGCGCGGATCTCCGGGCTGGGCTCGGTGCGCGCGAACTTCACCAAGGAGGGGCAACCATGACGGTCGGCGTGGCCGTGATCGGGTCGGGCAACATCGGCACCGACCTGATGTTCAAGGTGCTGCGCACCTCCGCGGAGCTGCGGATGGTGGCGATGGCGGGCATCGACCCCGATTCGGACGGGCTGGCCCGCGCGAAGCGGCTCGGCATCGCCACCACCGCCAAGGGCGTCGAGGGGCTGGTCGCGCTGCCCGAGTTCGCCGACGTGGGGATCGTCTTCGACGCCACGTCGGCCGGGGCGCACCGGCACAACGACGAGGTGCTCAAGGCGTACCCGGTGAAGGTTGTGGATCTTACGCCCGCCGCCGTCGGGCCGTACGTGGTGCCGCCGGTCAACCTGGCGGCCCACCCGGGCGAGCGCAACGTCAACATGGTGACCTGCGGCGGCCAGGCGACCGTGCCGATCGTGGCGGCGGTGGCCGCGGTGACGCCGGTGTCCTACGCGGAGATCGTGGCCTCGATCGCGTCGAAGTCGGCGGGGCCGGGGACGCGCGCGAACATCGACGAGTTCACCGAGACAACCGCCCGGGCCCTGGAGGTCATCGGTGGCGCGGGTCGCGGCAAGGCGATCATCGTGCTGAACCCGGCCGAGCCGCCGCTGCTGATGCGTGACACGGTCTACTGCCTCTGCCCGTCCTCCGCCGACCAAGCCGCCATCGTGGCGTCGGTGGAAGCGATGGTCGCCGAGGTGCGGCAATACGTGCCGGGCTACCGCCTCAAGCAGGAAGTGCAGTTCCGCGAGATCGACGGTGGGCTGCTCGTTTCGGTGTTCCTGGAGGTCTCCGGGGCCGGGCACTACCTGCCCGAGTACGCCGGGAACCTGGACATCATGACCTCGGCCGCGGTGCGGACCGCCGAGCGGATGGTGGTGGCGCAGTGACCGAGATCTACGTGCAGGACGTGACGCTGCGGGACGGCATGCACGCCATCGGCCACCGGTACACCGTCGATCAGGTACGGCAGATCGCCGCGGCGCTGGACGCCGCCGGGGTCGCCGCGATCGAGGTGGCGCACGGCGACGGGCTGGCCGGGTCGAGCATCAACTACGGGCGGGGCGCGGCCACCGACGCCGAGTGGATCAGCGCGGCCGCCTCGGTGCTCACCCAGGCGCGGCTGACCACGCTGCTGCTGCCCGGGATCGGCACAATCGCCGACCTGCGCGCCGCCCGCGACCTCGGGGTGACCAGCGTGCGGATCGCGACGCACTGCACCGAGGCGGACATCTCGGCCCAGCACATCGGCTGGGCCCGGGATAACGGCATGGACGTCTCCGGGTTCCTGATGATGTCGCACATGAGCCCGCCGGCCGAGCTGGCGAAGCAGGCCAAGCTGATGGAGTCGTACGGGGCGCACTGCGTCTACATCACCGACTCCGGCGGGCGGCTCACGATGACCGACGTGGCCGAGCGGGCCGACGCGTACCGGCAGATCCTCGACCCGGGCACCGAGATCGGCATCCACGCGCACCACAACCTGTCGCTGGGCGTGGCCAACAGCATCGTGGCCGTCGAGCACGGGGTGTACCGGGTGGACGCGTCGCTGGCCGGGATGGGCGCGGGGGCCGGCAACGCGCCGCTCGAGGTGTTCGCGGCGGTGGCCGAGCTGAACGGCTGGAAGCACGGGTGCGACGTGTTCGCGCTGATGGACGCGGCCGACGACATCGTGCGGCCGCTGCAGGACCGGCCGGTGCGGGTGGACCGGGAGACGCTGTCGCTGGGGTACGCGGGGGTGTACTCGTCGTTCCTGCGGCACGCCGAGTCCGCGGCCGACACGTACGGCGTGGACGTGCGCACGATCCTGGTCGAGCTGGGCCGCCGCCGGATGGTCGGCGGCCAGGAGGACATGATCGTGGACGTGGCCCTGGATCTCGTCCGGGAGAAGAAGAATGACTGACTTCGCGACGGCGCTCGACGACGCGCTCACCGGGGTCACCGAGCTGACGTCGGGCTCGTTCGCGACCGACGACCCGTACGCGGTGCAGCGGGAGGTCGTCGACCGGCGGCTGGCCCGGGGCGAGACGGCGGTGGGCGTCAAGCTGGGGCTGACCAGCCGGGCCAAGATGCGGCAGATGGGCGTGCACGAGGTCATCTGGGGCCGACTCACCGACGCGATGCGGATCCCGGACGGCGGAACGCTCGACCTGTCCCAGCGGATCCACGCCAAGGTCGAGCCGGAGGTGGCCTTCCTGGTGCGCGGCGGCGAGATCGCGGCGGTCGCGCCCGCTCTCGAGGTGATCGACTCGCGGTGGCGGGACTTCAAGTTCACGCTGCCCGAGGTGATCGCGGACAACACGTCGGCGGCCGGGTTCGTGGTCGGCAACTGGCAGCCCGTTCCCGAGGGCATCGACAACCTCGGCGTGCTGCTCGAGGTCGGCGGGCGAGTGGTCGAGATCGGCTCGACGGCGGCGATCCTCGGGGATCCGCGGCGGGCCTTTGCCGAGGCGAAGCGGCTGGCGGGGGTGCTGCGGGACGACTGGATCGTGCTGGCGGGGGCCGCTACCGCGGCGGTGCCGGTGACGCCCGGGGCCGTGGTCCGCGTCGAGGTCGAGAAGCTGGGCACCGCGACGCTGAAGGCCTCCTCGTGACGGCGCGGGTGGTGTCCGGGAAGGCCACGCCACGCGGGCGGTTCCCGCATGTGAAGGTGGCCGGTGGCTTCGTCTTCGTGAGTGGGACGAGCAGTCGGCGCCCCGACAACACGATCGCCGGCGCCTCGGTGGACGCGATGGGGACCACCGCGCTCGACATTCGCGAACAGACCCGGGCTGTCATCTCCAACATCTCCGACATTTTGCGCGACGTCGGGGCGTCCTTGGCGGACCTTGTTCAGGTGACGACCTATCTGGTCAATATGAACGATTTTGGCGGATACAACGAGATCTATGCCTCTTACTTCGACGAAACCGGGCCTACTCGGACAACAGTGGCGGTTCACCAGCTGCCCCATCCTCACCTGCTCATCGAGATGCAAGCGGTAGCGATCCTGCGCAAGGAGGCACAGCCATGACGACCGACCCGATCAACTTCCCCGGCTGGATCGACGAGAACAAGCACCTGCTCAAGCCCCCGGTCGGCAACAAGCAGATGTTCCCGACCGGCTCCGACTTCATCGTCATGGTGGTCGGCGGGCCGAACTCGCGCACCGACTTCCACGTCGACCCGTACGAGGAGTTCTTCTATCAGGTCAAGGGCAACATGCACGTCAAGACGATGACCCCCGAGGGCCCGAAGGACGTGCACATCCGCGAGGGCGAGATGTGGGTGCTGCCCGGCAACACGCCGCACTCGCCGCAGCGGCCCGAGGCCGGCTCGATCGGGCTGGTCGTCGAGCGGGTGCGCGAGGAGGGCACGCTGGAGAAGTTCCAGTGGTACTGCTTCGAGTGCAACGCGCTGGTGCACGAGGTGGAGCTGCAGGTCCGCGACATCGTCGCCGACCTGCCGCCGGTGTTCACCGCGTTCTACGAAGACGAGAAGGCGCGCACCTGCGACAACTGCGGCGCGCTGCATCCGGGCAAGGGCTGATGACCTCGTCCGACGTCATCGACGTGCACACGCACGTCGTGCCGAAGGGCTGGCCGGACCTCGCCGTGGCGTGCGGCGGGGACGGCTGGCCCTGGCTCAAGGTCGAGTCCGAGCGCGAGGCGATCATCATGATCCGCGATCGCGAGTTCCGGCGGATCGACTCGTCCTGCTGGGATCCGGCCGTCCGCTTCGCGGACATGGCCGCCGATGGCGTCGCGCGCCAGGTGGTTTCGCCGACGCCGGTGTTTTTCGGGTACGACCGACCGGCGGATCAGGCGGTGCGGCTGTCGCGGGTCTTCAACGACTTGACGCTCACGGTGACCGGCGGCGATTCCCGGCTCATTCCGTTCTGTCAGGTGCCGCTGCAGGACCCGGCGGCCGCCTGCGCCGAGCTGGACCGCTGCCTCGCCGCGGGCCACGTGGGCGTGGAGATCGGCAACCACGTCGGCGACCGCGACCTGGACGACGCGGGAATCGTGGAGTTCCTCCAGCACTGCGCGTCGGTCGGGGCGCCGGTCTTCGTGCACCCGTGGGACATGCCGGAGAGCCCGCGGCTCGACCGGTGGATGGCGCGCTGGCTGACCGGGATGCCGGCCGAGACCCACCTGTCGGCGCTGGCGCTGATCCTCGGCGGGGTGCTCGACCGGGTGCCGCCGTCGCTGCGGCTCTGCTTCGCCCACGGGGGCGGCAGTTTCCCGTACTGGCTGGGCCGGGCCGACAACGCCTGGGAGCGGCGGGGCGACCTCGTGCGCGGCCGGTCGACCATGCCGCCGAGCGCGTACACCGACCGCTTCTATGTGGACTCGGTGGTGTTCAGCGAGCCGGCGTTGCGGTTGCTGGTGGACACCATGGGCGAGGACCGCGTGGTGGTGGGCAGCGACTACCCGTACCCGTTGGGCGAACGACCGGCCGGCGCGGTGGTCCGCAACGCCTCGTTCCTGAGCGAGTCGCAGCGCGCCAAGCTGCTGACCGCGAACGCGCGGGCTTTCCTCGGCGTGCGATGAGCATGCCACTGTCCGCGCGGTGACGTGCGATCCTTTCCCGATGTGGCGAAGGATGTGGCGCGCGATCGGGTCGTGGCCCGGGTTCACGCCGGTGGCCCGGCGGATGGTGACGGCCGACCGGTGGATCGCCCGGGTGACCCGTGGGCGGGTGGTGGCGCTGGGCATGGCCCCGTCGCTGATGCTCACCACGACCGGCCGGCGGAGCGGGCTGCCGCGCAGCCAGCCCTTGCAGTATCTCCGGGACGGCGACGACCTGATCGTCATCGCCTCGAACTGGGGCGGCGAGAAGGATCCCGCCTGGGCCTGGAACCTGCGCGCCGACCCGGCCGCCCGGGTCACCCTGGGCGGGCGGGAGCTGCCGGTCACCGCCCGCGAGACCGAGAGCGAGGAGCGCGACCGGCTCTGGAAGCTGATCGTCGACCAGTGGCCGGGCTACGAGACCTACCGCACCCGCGCGTCCCACCGGAAGCTCCGCATCTTCCGCCTGACCCCGGGCGGCGCCGGACCCGCGGCGCGGCCGCACTAGCTTGGTTTCACATCCACCGCCAGTTTCGTACCCTCGGCCCATGGCGGACGTGGGAAGCGTGTCATCCTGGGTGAGTTCGGGTCTGACCAGCGCGTCGCTGGCGCTCGCCGCGTTCACGTACTTCCGGGCCGGAGAGGACCGGCGCCGGAGTCAGGTCGCCCGGGTCAGCATCTGGTGGATCAACCCGCGGCGAGCCCTCGTGCGCAACAGCAACGAAGCAGCCGTCACGGTGCAGGCGCTGGTCCCGGACACAGCCTCGTCCGAGCGCCTCGAGCTGGGGCCGGGCGAGACCCGCGGGCTGCTGTTGCCGGCGTCGCTGGACGGTCGTGCCGCCGACGTGGCTCTCACGATCGTCGACTCGTATGCCCGCTCGTGGATTCGGCGCGGCGGAGGGTCCCTGAAGCGGATCAGCAAGCCGGGCCCGCCGCCGGAGACGGCCCGAACGCTTCGCTGGGAGGATCGCTAGAGCGCCTGTGCCTCATGCGCGACCGCGTGGTGCTCGTCGTCCAGCACGCTGCGTAGCTTGCGCAAAAACGGCAGCGGGTCGGGCCGGGCGAAGATCTGGCGGCCATAGGCAACACCAGCCGCCCCGGCCTTCACGGCGCCGCGCGCCTTTTCGATCGCCGCGCCCTCATCCGTTAGCTTCTCGCCGGCGATCAGGACCGGGACACCCATTGCCGACTCGACCACGCTGCCGAAGGTCTCCTCCGACCCCGTGTAGATGGTCTTCACCACCGAGGCGCCGAGTTCAACGGCAACTCGCACGCAGTGGCGTACCAGCGCGGTGAACTTTTCCGGCTCCGCCGACCGCATCGCGATGTAGTTGTCGTCGGTGCCGTCCTCGGCACGACCGCGCGGGTAGGCGAAAGCCACCACGGGAAGCCCGTACTCCTGCGCCTCGTCGACGCGGCGGCCCAGCATCTCCAGCTGCTCGGTCTCGTAAGGCGAGGTCATGTTCACGTGACAGGCGACCGCGTCGGCCCCGGCGCTGATCGCGTCCCGCACCCTCCCGACCGGGACCTTCCGGGTGTGTTCCCCCATCGTGGTGCTCGCGCTGAGGTTCATCACGAACGGCGTGTCCAGCAGCGCCTCATGGGCGGCGACGAGCACGCCGCGGAATCCCAGCACCGCCGTCACGTGCTCGAGGACATCGCAGTGCAGGAGCGTGCGGACGTCGCGGAGGTGATCCTCGGGCCCGGAGATCAGGCCATCGTCCAGCGGCAGCCACAGTGCGGGCCGATCGCCCGGCACCAACCGGCGAAGCCGCCGCCGCGAGCCCACCTCATCGAGCACGTAAACCTCCGCTGACTCCGCATAGTGAGGGCGACAGGATACGCGCGATCCGGTTCGGAAGGGATGGTCTATCGAGGATAGACCCACGGTTGTTACCGAAGGTGTTCAACCCGGACTTTGGTGCCCTCGTCCCGCTGTCGTCACAGGACATCAACGAAACACGTCCGCGGCAGTAATGACGGGAAAACGACAAAAGGACACTCGGAAGTGTCAGCCCAGGACGTCCGGTGTGTCGTAACGAACGAGCACCGCAAAGATCTCGTCGGGAGTCAGGTCGACGCCGAGCTCCTCGAGTTTGCCAAGGATCTCCGCGTCATCCGAATCTTTGTCCTCGGCGAGCAGAGCGATCTCCCCGATCGGATCGTCGATGGGGCTGCCGCGCATGCTGTCATCATGCGGTTTGCCGGTGGTCTCGTCGTTGCTCATGCCAACCCCTCCGCGATCACGTAACGGAATCCCAGATCCTCGTTCTGGGAGTCGACGTCCCCGCGCCCACGGTACGCCGGGTGTGCACGCCAGTTGTCGTGCCGCCACGAGCCGCCCTTGACTATGCGGCGGTTGTGATCGCCAGGGGAGTAATAATCGAAGACCCATTCGAACACGTTTCCCAGCATTTCCACCGCGAGGTTGCGGCGGGCTTGACTCAGCGTCGCGAACGCCCCGATCGGAGTGGTGGCCGACCATTGCCGGTCACGGGTGTTGGCGAACCCAGGAACCAGTTTATCGTCGATCTCGGTCGTACCGGTGACGCCCCAGGAATGCAGACAGGCGGCCTCCCACTCACTTTCGCTGGGCAGCCGCACCACCGCGCCGATCCGGCGGCTCAGCCAGGCGCAGAACGCATTCGCCTCGAACCAGGACACTCCGACAACGGGCTGCAGCCGATTACGCAACGGCTTTCTCTGCCAGAACCGCGGTGCGGTCAGCGGCTGCTCCTGCAGTGCGCGGGCATAGGCGAACATCTCACCTTCGGTCATCTTGGCGAAACGGACGAGGGCGGCCGCCCCGGCGGGAGTTGCCTTCCCCTCGCGCAGGAGTTGGATGGTCCGCGCCGGATGATCCCGTTGCAGGCGGGCCTGCCGGCGTTGCCAGCCGGCCACGAATTTCTGCTGGGCGCGCTGGCGGGTACGCCATTCCCAGCCCTCCGGCGGCCAGAGGCTCTGATCCTCGTACCCGCCGTCTTCGACGAAGGTCGCATACTCCGCGTTGGAGACCGGGAAGCGCGCGATACGGAATGGGGCGAGTTCGATGTCCCTGGCTTCGCTGTGCACGTTGCGCTCGTCGGTAGCGGGGTCCGCCGGCCGGCCCAATGTCCAACGGCGGCCCGGCACGAGCATCGTCGCGCCCCGGCCGCCTTCGCCGGCCGCGGGAAGGGACCAGCCGAGATCGCCGAGCGCGGCCAGGATGCCGGCTCGGACCGGCGGGACGAAGATCTTGTCCAACTGAGCGCGGAGGCTGGCGACGATGCGGTCACGAATCGCGTCGTCCGGCACGTCCCGGCCGATGGCGATGAACACCCGGGCGGCCAGGACCGGATCCACCGCGAGCAGACGATCCGGCACCTCAACGCCGCGGCGCTGGGCGGCGAACTGGAACAGCTCGTCGTACCGATGGTGGGCGTAACTCGGCGGGGCAGCCGGTGCCGGGTCGGCGCCGTCCTGGAGCGCGCGTTCCCGCTCCTGCTCGGCCAGTCCCGCCAGCTCCTCGAGGGTGCATCCGATCGCGGCGAACAGGTGCTGAACAGACGGATGCGTAAACCGGATCTTGTCTTGGTCGAGCCAGAGGACGTGCAGGTCCTTGGCCGTCTCGAGGGCCTCCTGAGGCGTCACCGGCCGGTCGTCGACCTGGCGGATGGCGCGGGCGAGGAACTCGCCCGCGTCACCCGGCGACATCGCGAGGCGTGCCTTGCCGTTCGGTGACGCCGGCAGCGACAGCTCCTTCGCGAGCTGGCCAAGGCCGCGGATCAGCGGGATCGTCTCCAGCACCGGCCACGGATCCCGGTTGGACTGCGCGATGGTCTCCAGCGTGCTCGCCTGGCGTCCGGGAATCGGTTTGCGCTGGGGAACGTCGTGGCTCCACTCCCGCACGATGGCCGCCGACAGCTCGACGCCGAACAGCCGGGTGCTGGTGGTTGCCACCCAGGGCGCTCCGGAGCCGAGGTAGGACTGCAGGCGTACCGGGCTCGAATACAGCTCGATCAGGCCGGGATCCCTGGTGAACGCCCGGTCGAGCCGCCGCGCCATGCCAACCTCGCGTTCGGTCGCAATCGCGATGATCTCTTCGCGCGAGAGCGGCAGGATCGTGACCTTGGTGGGCTCGCGGTCGCGCGGCACGTTCATCTGGACCGCCTGGTCCCGGGTACGGCAGCTGACCACCACCTTCCCGGCGCCCCGTTCGAAGAGTTCCTGGATGACGTCCCGCCATTGGGACATCCACTGCTCCGGCTCGAGCCCCCGCACACCCCCCTCGTTCAGCCCGTCGAGCAGAACCGTGCCGCCGTCCTCGAGGAACACACCGAAGTCGCACCACCGGCCGACGTCGACCGTGGCGCCCCAACGCTGCCGCAACCAGTCGAGCGAGATGTTGGGCCGGGCGGGCTGATCGGCCAGGGCCACGTAGAACGTCGGTGGCACCTGCTCGGCATCCGACCGCAGCTCCAGGTGGCGCAGGGCGGCGAAGGCGTCGTAGTACCGCAGCTGCAGGCTCTTGCCCGCACTCGGCTCGCCCAGCAACATGACCAGCGGCCGGGTCTGCGGGTCTCCCATGACGTGAGTGAGCGACACCGGCCTGGTCAACGACGACGTGAGATCCTCGCGCCGGCTCAGCCGCACGTTGACGAAGGCGCGGCTGCCCGGTTCCGCCGCCCACCCGGCCAGCCGGCGCAAGCTGTAGTCCGTCCGGCTGACCGCCTTGCGGTTCTCGCGTAGCTCGTTCCACAGCGCCCGGGCGACCGGGACGACGCGCGGGCGCACCTCGCCGCTCAGCGTCTCCACCAGGACCTCGCGGCTCGCGGCCACGTCCGTGCCGGGCAGGGGCTCGTCGATGGGTTGCAGCTTCGGCAGCCGGCTGAAGACCGGGCCGGTCGGCCGGACCAGATTCATCAGGTCGGCGGCGAGCGTGGTGAGCTCGCTGATCTGGCCGTTCCACTCCAGGGTCACGTCGCGCGGCCAGCCCCCGGGCTCCTCGGGCGCCGGGCCGGAGCGTTCCGCGGCGATCGTCACTGTCGCCCGGTTGGCCAGCCTGGTCAGGACCGCCCGCTGTGCCGCCGTCGGCCGGTTGCGGGTCAGCACCACGAAGCAGTCGACCAAGGTGTCCCGGTCGGCGGTGAGGATCATGGCCTGCTGACCGTGCTCCTTCAGCCGCAGCTCGAGCTCTTCCGCGGGAACCGGGCCGTCGCTCCAGATGCCGAACTGTATCCGTTTGCCCAGGGATTGATCAGCCATCAGACAATCTGGCCTCCGTCGACCGGGATCGAGGCGCCGTTGATGAATCCCGCCTCCGAACCGGCCAGATAGAGCACGGCCGACGCGACTTCCCCGGCGGTGGCCATCCGCCCCACCGGGTTCATGGTGCGATATTCGTCGAGGATGTCGTCGACGCTCATGCCGCGGGCGCGGGCGTTGTTCTCGGCGATTCGATGGATCATGTCCGAATCGATGGCACTCGGGCAGATCTCGTTGCAGGTCACGCCGGTGTTCGCGTACTCAAGGGCCATCACCTTGGTCAGGCCGCTGAGCGCGTGCTTGGACGCCACATAGGGCGCGCGATTGATCGCGCCGCGCAGGCTGTAGATCGAGCCGACGTTGATGATCCGTCCCCAGCCGCGTTTCAGCATGCCCGGGAGAACGGCCTGGGACAGCAGGAACGGCGCCGTGACATTGACTCGCATCATCTTGTCCCAGATCAGTGGATCAACTCCGTGGGCCTGTTCCCGGGAGATGTTGATGCCCGCGCAATTGACCAGTACGTCGAAATCCGACATCGGAAGGGTGAAGTCCGCGGAAAAGTCGATCTTAAATCCGGTCGCACCGAGGGTGTCGGTGAGGCGCGTGGCGTTCTGATCATTCCGGCAGAACTGGAAGAACGTGCGATGGCCGGCCTTGGCGAATGCCTGGATAACAGCCTCTCCGAGTGTTCCGGTACCCCCGGTCACCAGCACCCGGAGCGGATTCGAGATCGTGCTGCCGACAGCATCCGTCACGTCGCCTCCGACATGGACAATCGTCCCCGATATTCCCGTGCCCTGTAGCGCAGGGTAATACCTCGCTCACCGGGCCGCTAGGAGAGTCGCCCGCACGACCGCGTCAGGGCGCGGTGAGCTGGTAATCGTCGATGTCGTCGTTCCACTTCAGCGACACCGCGCCGTTGGTGGCGGCGGCCTTGCAGAACTGCAGGAAGCTGCGGTAGCCCAGCTTTTTCTCGCTGAAGTCGGGGACCACCTTGCGCACCTTGTTCTTCAGGCCGGACAACGCCACCGCGCCGCCCAGGTCGGCGACCACCGAGCGGAGCAGGGCGAAAGCCTGCTCGCGGTCGCCGCTTTCCGGGAGGGTCACCTCGGGGTCGCCCTTCGCCGAGCCGGGGACCAACTCGACGACGTTGATGCCGGCCAGATGGCGCAGCAGCTCGCCGAAGGCGCGGAAGCCGTAGTCGGCCTCGTTGAACGTCGGGTCCTTGCGCAGCAAGGTGCGCTTGAGAGTGGAGGCCGTGACCGGGCCGCTCGAGCTGCTCTGCAAACCGGCCACGGTCTGGGCGACCAAGCCGGAAAGCGCGTTCTCGTCGCGCACCGGGGGCGCCTCGACCGCCTCAGGCTCGACCGCCTCGGGCTCGAGGGCCTCGGGCGCGACCACCGGCAGGACGCCCTCGAGGCGGTCGTAGTAGAGGAACTCGTCGCACGCGGGCGGCAGCAGCGCGGAGGTCGATTTCTCGACGCCCACGCCGATCACGCGCTTGTTCAACTCGCGCAGCTTGTGCACCAGCGGGGTGAAGTCGCTGTCGCCGGTGCACAGCACGAACGTCGAGATGTAGTTGCGCTCGAACGCCACCTCGAGCGCATCCACGACCATCTTGATGTCGGCGGCGTTCTTGCGCGAGGCGCCCAGGCGCTGCGGCATGTCGATGAGCTCGACATGCGACCGGGTCAGCATGCGACGGTCCGCATCGAAGAAAGACCAGTCCGCGTACGCCCGGCGCACCACCACGCGGCCCCGCTCGGCCAGCGCGTCGGCGACCGGGCGCAGCTCGAACGCGGTGCCGAGGTGTTCCCGCGCGCTGATCGCGAGGTTTTCGTAGTCGATGAAAAGCGCGATGCGTTCCTCGTGATCCACGCCGTCAGCCTACTGCCGCTTGCGGATCTCCTCCGCCGCTTGGGGCACGACCTCGAACAGGTCACCCACGACGCCGTAGTCGGCGAGCTCGAAGATCGGGGCTTCGGGGTCCTTGTTGACCGCGACGATGGTCTTGGAGGTCTGCATGCCGGCCCGGTGCTGGATCGCGCCGGAGATGCCC